>JALHEL010000023.1 GCA_022837205.1 Leptolinea sp. | reverse complement strand
GCTTTTACATAATCGGCATATTCATAAGTTTTCATGGATTCATCTCCTTTTCCCCTTCTAATTATACAGGGAATCCCTCTTCGAACCGCAGATATCCACAGACCTTGCCTGCCTTTCGGAGTCTTCCAAAAATCGGAATAATTCTGCAAAAAACCGAGAATCCTTTGGGTTCGAAAAGCTTTCTATCTCTGAAAAGAAAAGGGTACAAACGGTTTTTCCGCTGTACCCTTTTTTTATTTTTTTGATAATCGAATTACTTGTTCACGGTACCGTTATAATTTGAATTTCGTTTGCGTTGGAAATATTTGACGATCTCAACAATCGGGATAACCGAGATTGCCAACGCCATGGCCGTCATATATTCGTTGAGCGATATCGTCTCAAACTCGAATAATGCAGCAATCGAAGGGATTTCGATCACACCGGTTGTCAAAATCAAAGCGATTACCATTGCTAAAATCAGGAATTTGTTGATTGAATGCATCGAAAAAATAGAATTCCGACGGGAGCGCATGTTGATCGAATGGAAGATCTCCGCCATGGATAAGGTTAAAAATGCCATTGTTACCCCATCCGGGCTTTGGGTGATTTCCCATCTTCCGGCTTCCAGATAATGACCGACGAAATAACTGACGAGGGTCACAATCGCAATCATAACGCCCTGATACCCGATATCGAATCCCATCCCGTCCGCAAAGATATGCGAGTTTGGATCTCTCGGTTTCCTTTTCATCAGATCTCCTTCAGCTTTTTCAACCCCCAGCGCTAAGGCGGGAATCGAATCCGTAATCAGGTTGATCCAAAGAATATGAACCGGCCTCAAAATTTGAAAACCGATCAGCGTAGCCACGAAAATTGCGATGACTTCCGCAAGGTTAGAAGAAAGCAAGAATTGGATCACTTTCAGAATATTGTCATAAACCCGGCGGCCTTCCTCGACAGCCGATACGATGGTTGCAAAGTTATCGTCTGCCAAAACCATATCCGCGACATTCTTGGTCACATCCGTTCCGGTAATCCCCATTCCGACACCGATATCCGCACTTTTAATGGAAGGCGCATCGTTAACACCGTCACCGGTCATCGCGGTGACCATCCCTTTTTTCTTCCACATTTTTACGATTCGGGTCTTATGTTCCGGTTGCACTCGGGCATACACCTTGATATTTTCGATCATTTTCTCGAATTCTTCATCGCTGATATGATCCAACTGAGCTCCGGTAATTGCCTGATCTTCGCTCTCAAGAATGCCCAATTGTTTCGCGATCGCGATCGCGGTCGCTTTATGGTCACCCGTGATCATGATCGGCGTAATTCCGGCTTCGCTGCATTCCTTGATCGCCCCGATCACTTCCGGTCGGATAGGATCAATCATCCCCATTAATCCCAGGAAGGTCAAATCGTTTTCGATTTCTTCCGCTTCGTATGACTTCGGTTCGGCGGGATATTCCTTCATCGCACCGGCAAGAACCCGCAAAGCATTTGCCGCCATCGCATTATTGGCTTCCATGATCTCATTTCGTAACTCATCGGTTAACGGAATCACAGATCCGTTATGAAGCCATTTGGTACATTTGGTGAGCACTTCATCGGGTGCACCTTTGGTAAATTGAATAATTTTGCCGTCATGCCGGTGAACCGTTGACATCATTTTTCGTTTGGAATCAAAAGGAGCTTCACCGATTCGAGGGTATTCTTTTTTAAGCTTATTTTTGTCAATGCCGTTCTTTGCCGCATAGATTACCAAGGCGGCTTCGGTCGGCTCTCCGGAGACTTCGATCTTCTCCGGATTGTTCAAATCCTCAGGAGAAGTCTCCAATTCGGCATCGTTGCATAAAGCCATGGCGATCGAGAGCAACTGCATATCATCGCCAAATGTATCAACTACCGTCATTTTATTTTGGGTCAAAGTGCCCGTTTTATCCGAACAGATCACTTGCGCGGACCCTAATGTTTCCACGGCGGTTAATTTCCGAATGACCGCATTTCGACGAGACATGTTGGTCACACCGACCGAAAGAACAATCGTGACAACCGCCACCAGTCCTTCGGGAATTGCGGCGACAGCCAAACTGACCGCGATCATAAACGTGTCCAAAATAACCGGACCCGAGAAATTTCCATTGCGAATTAAGGTGAAAATAAAGATAAAAACACAAATCCCGATTACCAGTTTGGTAAGGATTCCGCTCAAGTCGTTTAATTTTCTCTGAAGAGGGGTCAGTTCATTTTCGGCTTCACCCAAAGCACCGGCGATTTTTCCCATTTCGGTGTTCATTCCGGTAGCCGTTACCACCGCTTCCCCATGTCCGTAAACGACCGTGCTTCCCATATAACACATATTTTTTCGATCACCCAGCGGAACCGTATCGGAATTTTCCAAATGCAGGATATCGATAAACTTACTCACCGGTTCTGATTCACCGGTTAACGAGGATTCTTCGATTTTCAAACTGGCGCTGCTGATAATCCGGCCGTCAGCCGGGACGGCATCACCGGCTTCCAAAATGATCACATCCCCCGGAACTAACTCCGAGCTCGGAATGACCACTTTTCTCCCGTCCCGTAAAACCTTGGAAGTGGCTGCCGTCATCTTCTGTAACGCTTCAATCGCTTCTTCCGCTTTATTTTCCTGATAAACGCCCAAAACCGAATTGATGACTACTACAGCCATAATAATAAATACATCTGCGATGGATTCCCCCCGAATTGTCGAAGTAATCCCGGAAATGACTGCGGCAACAATCAACATAATAACCATCGGGTCGGAAACTTGTTCTAACAAGCGTTGCCAAATAGTCGGTTTCGGCGGTTGAACAAGGACATTCCTGCCGTATTCCGACAGTCTTTTTTCAGCTTCAGCTTGTGTCAACCCTTGTGGCGAACTGGAAACTTTTTTAAAAACTTCATCGGTGCCAATTAAGTAATAATCCATAAAATTTGTCCTTTTCAGAATATTCTGTTTGATTCTATAAAAAAACAAGACTCATGAAACTTCTATTAAAGTTTCATGAGTCTTGTTATTTCTGATTGACCGGGTTTTTGGCCGTGCTGACGGTTTCCTCACGTACGAATGGCGCACGTTAACTACTCCCTCATGGATAATTCTTCTCTATTATATTACATAATCTTTAAAACAGTCAGAGTGTTTTCATAATAAATAATTATCAATTCTATTTATGAATCGAATGAATCAGGCCGATCGTAAATCGTTCAGAACTTCTTCCAGTTCGGGAGGTAGGGGCGCTTCAAAAGTCATCGGAGATTCTTTACCGGGCAACAGAATCGTCAAACGTGCCGCATGAAGAAAGTGTCTATGAATCGGTACGGATTGTTTTCGGTATCCATACAACACATCTCCGACAATCGGGCATTTCAGAAAAGCCATATGAACCCGAATTTGGTGGGTGCGTCCCGTCAAAGGATGAGCCTCAATCAGGGTATGGTTGGGAAATGATTCTTTGGTAAAGTATTCGGTTACGGAATCCCGACCTTTCTCGGCGGGTAATACAGCCATTCTTTGCCGGTGAATCGGATCTCTTCCGATAGGCGTCTCGATCCGCCCATTGGGCGTCGGCGGTTTGCCGTCTACCAACGCCAGATATCGCTTATCGATTTTATGAGATTTAAATTGCTTTTGCAAAAAGATATGTGCCTGTTCATTTTTTGCGATGATAATCACCCCTGAGGTATCTCGATCGAGTCGATGAACGATCCCGGGACGAATTTCGCCGCCGAATCCTTTTAAATCTTGACAGTGAGCCAATACGGCATGTACCAAAGTCCCGCTTTCATGTCCGGCTGAAGGATGAACAACCATCCCGGCCGGTTTATTTACGACAATAACCTGAGCGTCCTCATACAAAATGTCCAGCGGAATATTTTCCGGAATCAGCTCGGAAGTTTTTTCTTCCGGCAATGTGATTTCGATTTCCTGACCCGAATTCAGTTTAAGTCCGCTTTTGCCCGCCGGCTTGCCATCGACCGATATCCGTCCTTCCGTAATAAATTGCTGCAGACGGGAACGGGAATAATCAGGCAATACCTCGACCAAATAATGATCCAACCGCATCAATTCGGAATTTCGATATTGAAATCGCAGAGTTTTTCCGGAGGATTGAAGTCCATGATCCATTTTAAGGCTGCTTCCCGTCTCGGGATAATTCAGGGATTTGGGAACCGTTCGAAACATCCGGATCCGCCGGAACCCGGCTCGTATTGTCTGTTATCGACCCGATCGGGGAGGAAGTTTCGAAAGATTTTCCTTCTTTATTTCCTTCCTTTTTCTCCGCCCGCTCTTCCGTATACCAAATACCGATTAACATAACAATCGCACCGGAAACAATCGCAAAATCCGCCAGATTAAAAACCGGAAAATTCCCGATCCAAATAAAATCCACGACATATCCCACGTTCGGATTGATCCGGTCCAGCAGATTGCCGATTGCTCCTCCCAGCTGTAGACCGAGAGCGATTTGCCAAAAAGCCGGCCCGTTAAAAACGGGTTTATAGAAGAAGATGATTATCAATATCACCACTAATCCCAGCGATGTCAAAATCCATCCCATTCCCTGAAACAGACCGAAAGCAACGCCGGTGTTTTTCCAATGAATAAAACGGAAATAAGGTTCCAACCAAGAAATGGGCATCCAGGTTTCGCGAATATTAAGATTCGTACGCACGAACCATTTCGTTAATTGATCAATAAAAATTACACCGATCGCAATAGAAAATAATTTCAGATAAACTTTTCCCCGTTTATTCAATCAATTCCTCCGACTCTCACAAACACTAAGCCCAATTATATATCAAAAGGGACCGGCCGGATTTCGGCTCAGTCCCTTTGTTTATATTCTCCCTCTTACCTGTTTTTACGAAAAATAATCTTTTCTTTCCGGCATCTAATTGATCGGAAAATATTTTCGGAAATTCCCCTTTTTCGCTTACGGTAAGGAGAATTCATAAGTGATATCGACGGTCACCACAATTTTTAAACTGCCGCTTTCCAAAGGCGCCGTACCGCCGTAACCACCGCCGCCCATTCCGTACATGGCACCGTAATCGGTAGGATAATCCCGAACCTGAAAAGATTTAATATTGCCGACTGTCACACCTAATTTCTGCGCAATCTGCTGGGCATTGGCATTTGCGTCATCGATAGCCAAATCCCTCGCTTGCATATACGTATCCTCTCTTAAAGAGGAATCATAAGAGACACTGTTGATGGAGTTGACACCGTTATTGATACAAGCATCTAAAACATCATTCAACTTGGAAATATCCCGTAATTTGATCTCAAAACCATAAAAAACACTGAAAATATATTCATCCATTCCGGCGGTTTCATCCCGATAATACTTTTGGGTACTGTATAACGAATAAGATGTGGTCTTGATATCCTCTTCGGGAATACCCATTTCAGTCAAAGCCGACTTTACCAGTTTGACACTCTTGGTATTTTCATCAAGCGCCTCCTGAACAGATTCTTTTTCGGTGGAGATGGATACATTGATGATCGCTATATCGGGTTTCAGCAGGACGGTTCCGGTCCCGCTGACCGTCATGGTTTGATCGGATTGGGCCTGAACCGAACCGGCCATACCTAACGAGAGAATCATCATCATACTGAGAAAAACAATCATTAACAAGCTGCTTTTTTTCATTTCGACTCCTTTTTATTTCTAATTTTCAATTTACTGTTCTATTTTGACTCTTAATCCGTAAGTGCAAATTCCATATCGACACTGACCGTCACAGTCAGAAATCCCGAATCGATCGGCGCTGTCGATACATCTTTTACCAATTTGGTGGAAATAAGCGGAATTTCGGTATTATCAAGGACGGAAAAGGTTTGCAGATGATCAACCTTCTTGCCCAATTTTTCGGCAATCTGTTGGGCATTCACATTCGCGTGATCGATTGCCAGGTCGCGCGCTTGAGCAACCGCTTCACTCCGTTTCGAATAATCAAAATTTACCCCATATAAGTTGTTCGCTCCGTTTTGGATGCAAAAATTCAAAACATCATTCAACATAGACAAATCCCGAACGACAATTTCATATGCCAAATTTACCTTATAAGTATATTGGCCGGCAATAGGATTCCCGTCTTTATCTGTTTTCGACAATGAATACAGAATATACTCCGTCGTTCGGATATCATCCTCTTTTAATCCCATTTCCAATAGCCCTTGTTGAATTGCGAGTGCATTCTTTCGGTTCTCATCGATTGCCGTTTTACTGTCGTCGGCGGTTGTAGCGATGGCGATATCGATTAACGCCAAATCGGGATTCAAGGTCACTTCTCCGGTACCCTTAACTTTGATGATCGCCGGGCTTTCGCTTTGTGCCGAAACTTTGAAAACAGAAATACCGAACAGAGCGATCGTCCCGATAAAAAGGAACAAAATCTTTTTAAAATTCATTCATAAGCCTGCCTTTCCGTGATCCGCAATGGGATCAATTTCGTATTCTTAACATGGGATACGTTTTTTCCGCCGTTAAGTTCCATGGCATCTCGCTTTTATTAGTCTTTTGGCATTGAAAATATCGCAATTCAATATAATTTTAATTCGGAATGATATATCTTGGCCGGTGATACTTCACTCACATGAAACGGAGCATTTGGATCGGGAAATGATGACCTATTTCACAGGAATCCGCTTGCTGCCCTGTTATAATTGGCACAGAAATATCTTAGAGGCACGAAGCCGAAAAGTTAAAGGGGATATATGTTGGATAAAATCGATGCGATCGAAGCTCGTTACAACGAACTCAGTAATTTGATCGCAGAAAATGTGGAAGATTACCAAAAAACCGCAGAATGGATGAAAGAACGTTCTGAAATTGAGGAGATCGTCGAAAAAGGACGGGAATATAAAGATACATTAAAACGGATCGAAGAAGACAAAGCGTTGGAAAAAGATCCCGAGATGAGTGAATTGGCTGCGACGGAATTAGATGATCTGCTTCCCAAAAAAGAAAATTTGGAGAATGAGATCCGCTCGATGCTTCTTCCGAAAGACCCGCGGGATTCACGAAACGTGATCATGGAAATCCGTGCCGGTACGGGCGGAGATGAAGCCGCGATTTTTGCCGCCGATTTATTCCGCATGTATTCACACTACGCGGAAGCCCGCCATTGGCATATCGAAGTGATGTCCGCAAACGAAATCGGCTTGGGCGGATATAAAGAAATCGTCTTTATGGTCAAGGGAAAGGGCGCTTATTCACGGCTGAAATACGAATCGGGCATTCATCGCGTCCAACGGGTGCCGATCACCGAATCACAGGGAAGAATTCATACCTCAGCCGTCTCCGTTGCCGTATTAGCCGAGGTCGAGGATGTTGATATTCAAATTCCCGAATCGGATATTCGGATCGAAGTTTACAAATCCGCCGGAGCCGGCGGGCAAAATGTTCAGAAAAACTCTACCGCGGTCCGGTTAATTCATCTCCCGACCGGTATGGTCATAACCTGTCAGGATGAACGTTCTCAGTTACAGAATAAGACCCGGGCGATGAGTATTTTACGTGCCCGTCTTTATGATATGGAGCAACAGAAGCGTCAGGAGCAATTGGATGCCACACGTCGTTCCATGGTGGGCACGGGAGATCGATCGGAAAAGATTCGGACTTACAATTACCCTCAATCACGGGTAACCGATCATCGGATTAATGTCTCTTCCTTCAATCTTGCCGGAGTGATGGACGGCGATTTGGACGTTTTTATTGATGAATTAATCATGCGGGAACAAACAGAAAAATTATCGGTTTCAGAAGGGGCATGAACGGTTCCGATTCAGTCGGTGAATGGTTAGATTGGGCACGCCGGGAATTACAAACGAGCGGTTGCAGCGATACGCCTTCCATTGAAGCCCAATGGATTTTTGAAAAAGTGACCGGAGCGCATCGTCCGGAATTGCTTTCTCATCCGGAGAAGCCGCTTTCCGATACCGAAATAACGAAAATCCGAGACATGGTGGAAAAAGTCAAAGAAGGCGTTCCGCTACCGTACGTTTTAGGAGAATGGAGCTTTTTCGGTAATACTTTTCAAATCACGCCGGACGTATTGATTCCCCGACCGGAAACGGAAATATTGGTCGAACAGGCCATCGAATGGGCAAAAAATCGCTTGATGCCGATCCGATTTGCCGACGTAGGAACCGGTTGCGGCTGTATCGCTGTTTCTTTGCTGAATTATTTTAAGTCGGCTCGCTTTACCGGTGCGGCGATCGATCTCTCCGATGCGGCATTAAGGGTCGCCCGCCGGAATATCGATCATTATCGGTTGAATGAGGTTCTTTTCCCGATCCGCGGAAATCTTACGGAATGTCTCTCTTCTCCATTGGATTTAGTCTGTGCCAATTTGCCCTATATTCCCTCAGAACGGTGCCGGTCATTGGACGTAGCACAAAATGAACCGCTGCTCGCACTGGATGGCGGAGAAGATGGTTTTGATCTTTATCGCATGTTGTTACGAGACTTGACGGGAAAAATGGCAAAGGAATCATTGATTCTGTGCGAAATTGATTTTTCTCAAAAACGAGAAGCTTTGTCCCTTTCACGCCAGCTGTTCCCCGATGCATCCGTTACAATAAAAGAAGATTACGCCGGCCTTTCCCGTTTATTAATGATTCGGAAATCATGACTATGAAAAAAATATACGATATTACTTCTCCTCAGATACAACCCGTTGCCATTCAACAGGCTATCGATGTTCTGAATTCGGGAGGTGTGGTTATTTTTCCGACCGATACGGTTTATGGATTGGCTGCTTCCGCCTTTAATGAAGGAGCAATCCAGCGTCTTTATCGGATGAAAGAACGTGATCCCCAAAAATCAATCGCGGTATTGCTCGGAAATATCTCCCAAATCCGATTAATTGCCGCGGATTTTCCGGAAAGTGCAAGAAAGCTTGCCGAACGTTATTGGCCGGGCGGATTGACACTGCTCGTTTCCAAACTGGATACATTGCCGCCGGCACTTTCCGCCAATGAAAAAATCGGGATACGGATTCCGGATTATCCGGTGATCCAGGATCTGATTATCCACACCGGCCCTTTGGCGACAACATCCGCCAACCTTTCCGGTGAACCTCCCGCAAAAAAATTGTCCGATTTACCGGACTCTCTGCTCCGGCAAGCGGATCTGATCTTGGATGGCGGACCGGTAAAAGGCGGAATCGCCTCAACAGTTGTCGATTGTACGGTTCGTCCGCTTCTGGTTCTGCGGGAAGGTGCGATTTCAACGGAAGAAGTCGCCGCATTCGATTCGGAGACGGAATGAATCCTAAGCAATCCGGAATTCCGATGCGATTGAGAATCTGGATTGTTTTGTGCATGTTGATCATTTCCGGTTGTTCAAAGACCGATTCTCATCGGCCATTGAGCGGCGGAATTACCGATTTATTTACTTTGAAGACGGTGACAATGCCGGCACTGGCGTCTTCCCGCCCCACAAAAACAGCCACTCAGACGCCGACTTCCGAAAAATCCCTCACCGCAACCATTACTCCGACTGAGACTTCCACACCGATCCCGATCGTTACGCCGACTTCCTTTTTTGTCGACATATCCGCTTATCCATTTTCCGCAAGTGATAAATTGGAAATGGTTGATGACATCACCATTCCGGATGGAACCATGCTGAAACCCGGGCAAATGTTTATTAAAAGCTGGCGGATCAAGAACGCGGGCAATAAAATCTGGAATAACAATTATCGGCTTGCATTGGCATACAGCAATCCCTTCAATACCCCGCAAATGACTCACGCAATCTTTATTCAGCCCACCGAGTTGATTGACTTTGCGATCAGCACTTGGAATCCGCGACAATATAATGTGGGAGTGAATGATACGGTCGATCTGGTTATACCGCTTCAGGCTCCCGAGCAAGCCGGCGATTATATGGTTGAGTTTTTTCTGATTAATTCGGACGATGAAATCGTACCGCCAAAGATCTGGATTCGATTTTCGGTGGAATTATTGCCGCAATTTGCGACCCAAACCGCCGTTGCGATCGCAGAATTAACTGAGACGGCGACTCCTCCTTCCGAAAGAGTCCGCGTTCCGACACCCACTCCTCAACCTTTCGACTGGACCGGAACCTGGTTGATCCGCAATCCTTATTCGGATACCGGCATGATCCCGGTTCAGGCTTGGTTGACGCAATCCGGAGATACCGTAACCGGCTTTTTCTATGATACCGACGAAGAACCTGTGCTCATCGAAGGGACCGTCGATCGGGAAAATCAGGGCTTTATCGGAAAATTTGCTCAACCGTGGCAGAATCGGGCGGTTCCGGTAAAATGGCGCATGCTGATTAATCGCAACCAGTTTTATGCGGTCACCGACAGCGGTGAAACGGAATTCGGCACGATTTGCGGCGGGCGCAACGGGATGGCTTTTCCCGAACATTGTTCGATGCCGCCCGGAATTTGAGGTGCTGATTCAATGATTTGGATTCCGAACGAAAATACCGACCCCGCGTTTAACCTTGCCGCCGAAGAAGTTATTCTGAGTTCATTGAATATCAAAGAAGAAACTCTTTTCTTTTATATTAATGAGCCCTCGATTATTATCGGCAGACACCAGAATACCCGGGAAGAAATCAACGCCGAATTCGTTGGCGAACAGAGAATCCGTATTGTTCGCCGCCTGTCCGGAGGCGGTGCGGTTTATCACGATTTCGGAAACCTCTGTTACAGCTTCATTTATCCTTTCCCGGATCGATTAACGCCGGATTTTGCGCTTTTCACCGCACCGATTGTCCAAGCATTGCAAAATTTAGGTGTACCGGCTGAATTGAGCGGAAGAAACGATATTCTGGTTGCCGGCGCAAAAATTTCCGGAAATGCATATTACCATAATCGATTCGGATCGGTCTGTCATGGCACATTGCTTTTCGATTCAGATATGGGCATGCTCGAACGGGCACTCCGGCCGAAACCCGAAAAAATTGAACGGAAAGGGGTTCGGTCAGTCCGTAGCCGTGTAACCAATCTGAAAGATTACTTACCGGACATAAAAGATGTAAAGGAATTACGTCAGGCGATTTTATATTCGATTTCTCGGACTCAGCCCGACTTCAAAGAATTTCGACTCGCAGAAAATGATATCCTTAAAATCGAATCCTTGGCCGAATCCAGATATCGTTCGGATCGGTGGAACTTCGGAAAATCGCCAAAATATAATTATCGGGTATGCAGGCAATTCAGCTTCGGAGAAGTGGATGCCCGTTTATGGGTGGAAGACAATCGCATCCGAGAAATACGATTTTTCGGTGATTTCTTCAGTTCCGAAGATCCGGATAGTTTTTCCGAGAAATTAATCGGAATCCCGTTTGAATCTCAGGCGATCGCTCAAGTTGCACAACAATCCGACATAGAAAAGTTATTCCCGGGCATATCCGCCTTTGAATTTGCCGATTTCTTAACCGGCAAACGCAGTTAGGATGATTTTTCTTTTTTATACTCACAATTTAACGGAGTTGTCGTAAATAAAGGATGTTGAGTTGGCGGTTAATCGTTTCGAATCCCATCGCCCACAAAAGGCACGAAGATCACATTTCCGACATCTTTCCGGGTTAATTTCCCATTTTCCTTGACAAATTTCCAGAGAGTCTGACTTCTGTTCCGCGGACCGATCGGAATCAATAAAATTCCTCCTTCATCCAATTGTTCAATTAACGGCGGAGGAACTTTTTCAGCCGCCGCGGTAACCACGATCGCATCATATGGCGCATATTCCGGCCAGCCGTAATATCCGTCACCTAATTTTAACTTTACGTTGGTATAGCCTAACTCATTAAGAATTTTTTTAGCTCTTTCGTAAAGCTGTGGAATGATCTCCACGGAAAAAACATCCCCATATCCCAATTCCGCCAATAATGCCGTTTGATAACCGGATCCGGTTCCCACTTCCAACACCTTATCCCCCGGTTTCAATTCTGACAACTCGATCATTTGTGCCACCAATGAAGGTTGGGAAATGGTTTGCCCGCAGCCGATCGGTAGGGCACAATCATCATAAGCCTGATCCGCCTCACGAGACGGGACAAACTTATGCCTCGGAACGGTCTTGCAGGCTCGTAAAATATCCGGATTCTTTAAATTCATATATTTCGCGGCAAAATCAAAAAGTTGTTCCCGATCCTTTTTATACGGATCCTCTTCGCAAGCGCTATTCTTCTCTTTCGAGTTCAGGCAACATTTGGAAATTATAAAATGAAGCGGAATTGCATAAAAAGATAGGCAAAAATTTCGCAATTTTTCCGCATTTTCGCAAAGATGGAAGCGGGATTTCATAATCTTTTTCTTTCGATAAGCTGTTTTGTTAATCTAATTATAG
Organism: Leptolinea sp.; assembly: GCA_022837205.1. Lineage (GTDB taxonomy): Bacteria > Chloroflexota > Anaerolineae > Anaerolineales > Anaerolineaceae > Flexilinea. The sequence goes on along the minus strand of JALHEL010000023.1, from coordinate 130 downwards.
GGTACTCGCACGCGAATCGATACAGTTAAAATTTTTGAAAATTATTCGATTGATTTCAAAATAAAAAAATCCGCTTCTTTCAAAGCGGATTTGATTTTTGTTGCTTTAAACAACGGGTGTTTGACTCTCC
>JALHEL010000333.1 GCA_022837205.1 Leptolinea sp. | reverse complement strand
GAGGCTTCAAGAGGCTCAGAGAAAGAGAGAGCTCTTGCTTGGCAAGACAGAGAGTAAGACAATGGCAGGGTTATACAGGGAGCTTCAAGAGAAGGTTTGTTTGAATTGAGAATGGCTAATAATGGCAAATTATGAACACTTCTATACCTAAAGTAGACACTTTGGACACTATAAAAAAGGGAACTCAAGCATATAAAAGCATAGAAAAGCATAGATTTTATGAGGTTTTATGAGATTTTTTGACACTATAAAAAGAGCACATTTCAGGTTTTATCAGGTTTTATCTGGTGTTTTTGGAGTGCATAAAAAAGAAAGGAGAGCTTATAAGTTTATAACTTTACAACCTCCCTGCTAACAGGAGAAAGCAGGAGCTCAAAGTAAAGAAGGGTAAAAAATAGTAAAGAAGTCTAATAGGTTAGACAAGTAGAAATGAGAGGAGCAGGCAAAGATGAATAAAAAAATAAAAGACTACAAGAACAGGAGCAACTATCATGCAACTAAGAGAAGGCAAATACAAACTTGAAGGAAACAAGTTTTATATCAATGGTAAAAAGTTTTATATCAAAGAGAGAAAGAAAGACTTAGAGAAAAAGCCTAAGCACTTTTTGGCTCATATCTCACCAAACAATTTTCAATATATATCAAGTTTATTTCCTACAGGAACAGAGGGGAAATATAACTTTGACTATCAGCAGGAGCTTTTTGAATTGGAGCTCTTAGAGCAAGGGGGAGAGGTAAGTCTCAAGAAAATAGAGGCAATAGATATAACCTAAAAATTTGCTCTTTGTCAGGGTTGTTTGTTTTATGCTACTTGATAGGTGTAAACAAAAGTTATATAATAATGATAACAAAATAAGGAACTATGAAATGAGTAAAACAAAAGTGTTAGCTTCAAGGGTAGAGCCTGAGCTATATCAAGAGATAGAAATGCAGGCTAACAAAAGAGGCTTGACTATTGCCCAATATATTAGAGAGCTTCTCTATTCCTATCACTATCCTACAGAGGAGATAGTCTCAAGGCTTGAGGAGAATAAATACAGAATAGACAGCTCTATTGAAAATGCTAAAGAGTACTTTGAAAAGCTCATAGCTTACTCTAAGAGCTTAGAGGTTGCTATGAGAGACTTTCAAAAAAAGGTTGAGGGGGGAGCTATTCAATTCCCTCTCAGAGAAAGAGAATTACAAGGTGAACAATGAGCAGATATGAAAAGAGCTTTCCTTCAGAAAGCTCCTCTCACAACTTTGTTGTTTCTTTTTTGGGTAACTTGATTGTATATCAACTATCTCAGAATTTCAATATCTCCCCAAAAAGAAACAGACAAAGAAAGTCTTTTCCCCCCTGTATAACAAGGGGGAAAATGGACAGTTACTGTCTATTGCAGTGTCAAAATAGGGGGGAAACATGCTTGATACAGTAAAGCTTTGTCTGAGTGATTGGGAGATAGGAGATACCTCAAGGCTCATTGTTCAGCCTTCTCCTATTCATTATGGAACAGGGGAGCTTACCTCTGACTATCAGTTATGGAGGACAGAGAAGGGGGAAATGCAGAGGGGAAACAAAGCATATCTCAATACAGAAAAATTGCATGTAGATATAAAGCCCTTCTCCTCTGGTGGTGTTCAATGCTTTGTTCACTTTTCTATTCCTGCTATTCACAATGGAGAAAATTATTACTCTGTGGGAAGAGATGGAACTCAAGCAGTGTTGAGAAATGTTGAAAGGGAACTCAAAGAAGCAGGTATAAAAACAAACATAGAAAGAGCAAACCTATCAAGGATAGATACCTTCAAGAATGTTATTACAGAAGAGCCTTTTCTTTCTTACTCTCCTCTATTCTCAACTCTTGAGGCAAGCAGAAAAATAAGAAGAGACTATGGAACTACTTTTCTTTGGAGCAATACTCAGCAGGAGCTTTGCATTTATGACAAGATAGCAGAGATGGAGAAAAAGAAAATAAATACTTCTCACTATCCTGCTCAAACAATGAGGTTTGAATACAGGCTACTCAATAAAAGAAAGATAGAAAATGCTATGGGATTTTCTGAGGTGAGAGAGCTCCCAAAAAATTGGGAGGAGATGAAAGAAAAATTCAATTTGGTTTGGAAGAAAAACATATTCAATAGAACTGTAGAAGAGGTGGAAGTGCTTACCTCTCAGCAGGTAAAAAGTCTAATGAAACAATTTATAAAAAGTGAAGATGATGACTATTACCTAAAAAGATTATTCAGCTTTTGGGGAACTTACTCAGCAGGAAGAGACTTTGGAATAGAGCCTATCAAGATGGCTATTAGAGAGATAGAAGAGCAGAGGGGTGTTGATAGGGAAACAATAAATACCAAAGTTTATAGAGCAGGGAAGAGGCTTCAAGAGGCTCAGAGAAAGAGAGAGCTCTTGCTTGGCAAGACAGAGAGTAAGACAATGGCAGGGTTATACAGGGAGCTTCAAGAGAAGGTTTG
>JALHEL010000332.1 GCA_022837205.1 Leptolinea sp. | reverse complement strand
AACCGTGGATTCCCTAGATACACAGGATAGAACACGTCACGCGGAAATCAGATCGCAGGTGGGCATGGTTTTCCAGAATCCCGATCATCAAATCGTCGGGATGACGGTCGAAGACGATGTGGCATTCGGTCCGGAAAATTTGCGTCTGCCCGCGGCGGAGATCAAGGCAAGGGTTGCCGAATCCCTGAGCCGGGTGGGCATTTGCGGACTTGCCGGCCGCAATATCGAAAATCTTTCCGGCGGCGAAAAAAGACTGGTGGCGATTGCCGGCGTCCTGGCCATGAGGCCGCGTTATATTGCTCTGGATGAGCCGACCGCCTTTCTGGATCCCTCAGCCTTCGGAAGGGTGCTGTCGATTATCGACAAACTGCATGCCGAAGGCGTGGGAATCATTCACATCACCCACAACATGGCGGAAGCCGCCCGGGCGCAAAAAATCGTCGTGATGGATCAGGGCCAAATCTGCATGCAGGGCACGCCGGAGGCAATTTTCAGCCGGTTTGAAATCCTGCAAAAAATGGGGCTTCAGCTTCCCCAGATTACGGAACTTCTCATCCGGCTGAAGCAAACGGGCTTTCCGGTCCGAACGGATATTGTCCATATGGAAGACGCTTTGAAGGAAATTATCTCCATGACCGCGCGTCGTAAGGATTGAACATGTACCGCACCGGTTCGTTTATCAGGGGAGAGTCGTTCATTTACCGGCTGGATCCGCGCCTGAAACTCGCTGTAACCGTCTTGTTGAGTCTGTTGATTTTTCAGGTCGAACAACCGCTGGTTTTTGCTTCAGGCATCGGTTTGTTTTTGCTGGCTATGGCCAGCGGCATACGTCTGCGGACAATCGGTGAGTCGATCAGACCGGTCCTTTTCTTTATCGTCCTGATTTTTCTGTCGCATCTTTTATTCAGCGACGATAAACGCTCCATGATGACGATCCCTTTTTTGGGGATTGCCTTTTCGTCTGCCGGATTAAAACAGGGCATCCTGGTGGTCGGGCAATTTTTATGTCTCATTGTCGGGGCCGTTTTGTTGACGATGACCACGGCACCTTCCCAGATCATTGCGGCACTGAGATATTTTTTAAAACCTTTCAAAAAACTGCGGCTGCCGGTGGATGACGTTGCCGTGATGGTCGCGCTGGCTTTAAGGCTCATGCCCCTGTTGCTGATGGAAAAAGAACGAATCGATGCCGCCCGGAAAGCCAGAGGGTTTTGTCTGCGGCGACAGAGTGTTGCCGGCCGGATGAATTCCTTTTTGTCTTTGATTTCAAAATTGCTGCTGGGCATTTTCCGGAAAGCGGACGATATCGCCCTGGCCATGGAAGCCCGCAACTACCGGCGTGGCGGGCGTTCGTCCTTTGTGGAATTGAAATTTTCGTCCGCCGATTATGTTGTCCTTGTTTTTTTGGCAATTTTTCTGGTTATTTTTGTGGCATTAAATTCGCATTTCGGTTAAATTACCCGCCATGAATGCGAAATGGTTTTTGGTCGATACACAAAACAAACTGAAGCGCGCCGTTGCTGATTTCGAGCGGGCAAAAATTCTCAGTATCGATACGGAATACGATTCGTTTCATTATTTCAGGGAAAAACTCTGTCTGATTCAGATCCATGCCAATCACACGACCTACCTCTTTGATCCGTTGGGCGATGTGGCTTTGTCTTTTTTAGGCGATTTTTTTGATAATCAGCGTATTGTCAAGATTCTTCATGCTGCGGATAACGATATCCGTCTTCTCCGGAGAGATTACGGATTCGGTTTCAGAAATATTTTTGATACACACCGGGCGGCGTTTCTTCTGGGTTTCCGGGAGCTGTCTCTGGACAAAATGATTAAAGAATTTGTCGGCGTGGAATTGAAAAAAAACAAAAAAATCCAGCGTTCCCATTGGGATAATCGTCCGCTGACGGAGGAACAGGTTGAATACGCCGTCCAGGATGTGATTTACCTTCCCGATCTTTATAAAAAGCAGACGGCGGAACTGACCGCCAAAAATCTTCAGGAATCCGCGCGGGAAGCGTTTGCCAGAATTGCCGAGACGGACTGGCGGGAGAAAAAATTCAACCGGTGGGGGTATGCAAAAATAAAAGGTTATAATGCCCTCAATCAGGAGCAGAAGGATCTGCTGAAGAAATTGTACATATGGCGTTTTCACCGGGCGAAGGAAGAAAATCGCGCGGTCTTCATGTTTCTGCCGGATAAAAATCTTTTGGATCTCGCGCTGGATGCGGATCATCCCGAAAAATATTTATCACAAAGGAAGATGCGAATTTACGGTTCGGAAATCGAAACGATTATAAAAAGGATGTAATCATTTGAAATTCGATCCTGAGGATGTTTCCAGCGGCAAAAAAGCCTTCAAATACCGATCTGTCTTTCGTAGAGGTGGCCCGAAAATAACCGGATTATCAAGTTGTTGTCGAAAGAGATTTGATAACGGTCTTTCGTGTTTTCAAAGCGGGGGGGGG
>JALHEL010000022.1 GCA_022837205.1 Leptolinea sp. | reverse complement strand
ATTAATGCTTTTGCAACCCTTTTCTATACACTTTTTTCCCTTTATAAGGGATATATAATAGGCAAGGCTTTGTCGAATGATCTTGAAGTTTCCGTCAGTAATGAAGAAGTTGATGCGCTTAATGAGAAAGAGCTGCCTGTTTATACGATTTTAGTCCCGGTACATAAGGAAGCAAATGTTCTGGGGAAAATTCTTAAACGTCTTTCTCAAATGGATTATCCGATTACAAAATTAGATATAAAGATATTATTGGAATCTGATGATCATGAGACGATTGATGCCTTTTATGATGCGAATCCGCCGGCCTTTATTCAGGAAGTAATCATCCCGGTTTCCGCCCCCAGAACGAAGCCCAAAGCTTGCAATTATGGATTAATTCATGCAAAAGGCGAATATGTGGTTATTTATGATGCCGAGGATTTGCCTGATCGTGATCAATTGAAAAAAGTAGTAGTCGCATATCAAAAAGTTCCGGATGATGTAGTGTGTATCCAAGCCAAATTGAATTACTACAATCGTAACCAAAATTTGTTGACAAAATGGTTTACCTCCGAATATTCTATGTGGTTTGATTTATTGCTTCCGGGATTGGATGCGACTCGGGCTCCGATTCCTTTAGGCGGGACTTCGAATCATTTTCGTATGTCGTCGTTGCTTGAAATCGGCGCATGGGATCCGTATAATGTTACGGAAGATGCCGATTTGGGAATGCGGTTATACAAACGGGGATATCGAACTCGCATTGTAGACAGTATCACACTGGAAGAGGCAAACAGTCAGATCGGCAACTGGGTCCGGCAAAGATCACGTTGGGTAAAAGGTTATATTCAAACCTGGTTGGTTCATATGCGACATCCTTTTCGACTATGGAGAGAAGTCGGATCCGGAGCTTTTTTCAGTTTTCAGATGCTGATCGGAGGGACTTTTTTTGCTTTGCTGATGAACCCGATCTATTGGACAATGACGGTATTATGGTATTTGACACATGCGGGTGTTGTAAAAGCAATTAATCCCGGAATTATTTTCTTTATGGGTTCAATATGTCTGTATTTCGGAAACTTTATATTTACTTATGCAAATATCGCCGGTGCAATTCGTCAAAAATATTATGATCTTGTCAGGAGTGCATTATTCAGCCCGATTTATTGGGCATTAATGAGTATCGGTGCTTGGAGGGGTTTTCTGCAATTATTCTTTAAACCTCATTTTTGGGAAAAAACCCGACATGGGTTGAGCGGAAGCGATCAATCCGATTCGCAAAATCAAAAGGCTCCTGCTCGATAACTTTCATTTGAAAAAAATATCATGAGAAATTTAAAACGACATTCGGAAAATACATTTTTTTTTATCGCTTTTTTAATTCTCTATTTGGCATTTGCTTATTTCTTTACGGTGATATTAGACACACATTATAACGATACTGTTTCTCGTACGGCTCTTGGTTATATGGTAATTTATGGGAGGTATCCCAAACTGGCAAATGTCGGTTTTGTATGGACACCTTTACTTAGTCTGTTGCAATTGCCACTCTTCCCATTATTACGGTTGTTCCGACATCCGGATTTGGCGGGACCGATCATCACAGCTATCTCGGGAGCCGCAACTATTCCCGTACTTAATTCGATTGGTAAAGATCTGAATGTAAATAAACGGATCAGATGGATAACCATCCTTCTTTTTGGACTGAATCCGACAGTAGTACTCTATACAGCGGTGGGTATGAGCGAAACATTCTTTTTTTTGCCTTTCGCTTTATGTATCTTATATCTTGAAAGATGGTTAACGGGCAAAAGGCATTATACCGCGTTAGCGGTTTCCGGTAGTGCTTTGGCAGTCGCATTTTGGAGCCGTTACGAAGCGATCCCTATTTTATTTGCCGTATGTATTGTGATTTTGTTATACGTTCTTGAGCACCCTCTCCCTTCCGTCTCTCTCTACCGTCTATCCGAAGCTGGGATCATCACCTTTGCATTACCGGTGATTTACAGTGTTTTTTTATGGATCTTCTTTAATTGGACAATTATGGGAGATCCTTTATATTGGGTCACGGGCGAATATTCGAATACCGCTTATACAACTTCTTTTCAATCACAAATGAACCCGTTGTTCCATAATTTACTTGCTTCGATCACATATGCGCTTGAAAGGATAATTCTGATTTCACCGCTGCTGATTATTTTGATAATTGTGGCAATTATTCTGTGTTACCAAAAAAGATCCTGGATGCCGATAAGCATATTCATTCCATCCTTGGTAATGATCGCTTTCCATATTTATCAAACGTTTGGCGGTGTTTCTTACGGATGGTATCGTTTTTATTCATATGGTCTTATAGGCAGCGTTTGGGGATTTTTTTGGCTTTGGCACTTTCTTTCCGACCAAAAGAAATATCGCCTAATTTTTGAAATTATTTCAATCGGAATAATGGTAATTACCTGTTTTACCACTACGGTTGCGATGTTGAATCCCAATATCGGCAAAGAAGAAAATAGTTTAATATCCGCTTTGGTACCGGGCGGATCGGTATCGACCGATGAAAGCCGTAGCTATGCCTCAGCCAAGGCTGTGAACGAATTCTTAAGGGAAAATAATAAAAATGATGACTTGGTGTTGATCGATTCTTTTCAAGGCTTTGCCGTTATTTTATATGCCGATAATCCCAATATTTTTGTAAAGACGCAAGACGAAGATTTTCAAAAAGCCTTAAGAGATCCGATTGAATATGGGATTCAGTGGGTATTGGTGCCGAAACCCGACGAATCCTTGCGTTACAGCGAATGGATGTATCGGATCTATCCCGGTATTTGGGAGGATCCGCCGAGTTGGCTGGTAATGGTCAAAGATTTCGGAGCATGGCGAATATACAAGGTTATGCCAAGGGAAATCGGATAAGAGTTTGCGATCGCTCATCGTTATAATACAAAGCTGTCTAAACGGATTCGCAAAAAAAGAAGAATCTGTAGGCAGATTCTTCTAATTATAAGTCACTGAAAACTTCTAAATTCTTCTCTCTACCGCTATCTCCATATCGTCAACCATTTCTTTCTCTTTTTTGAGAAGAGCATTCTCGTAGACATTGATCTTATAATCCAACAAATCCAAAGATTTTTGTAATTCATTCATCTTGGTCAAAAGTGATTCCCGTTGCTTTACGAGGATCTCTTTCCTGGAGCCGATCGTCTCATCTCCTTGCATGATGAGATGCATGTATTCCGCCAATATTTGTACCGGCAGACCCGCATTTCGCATGCACATAACAAATTCAATCCGTTTCAGATCCGTTTCCGTATAATCGCGAATGCCGCTTGCATCTCTGTTGACTGCCGGAATCAGTCCGACCTTTTCATAATAGCGCAACGTATCCGATGAAATTCCATACATTTTACTGACTTCAGCAATTTTCATGATTTCCCTTCAATACAGGTTGTAAGAACCGAACCGGCGAGCCCTATCGATAAAAAATCGAAACTAATCCAGTTGATTATATTCCTGATCCGAGACCGGTTCTAACCATTCGGCAGGTCCCGCTTTGGGGTCCGCTTCGATTGAGATATGAGAAAACCAACTGTCCTTGGCTGCTCCGTGCCAATGTTTCACATTACGATGAATTTCCACCGCATCTCCGGCATGTAATTCACGAGCCTCTTTTCCTTCTTCCTGATACCAACCTCTTCCGCCGGTAACCAAAAGGATTTGTCCACCCGGATGTTTATGCCAATTATTACGACAAGCAGGTTCAAATGTCACATTACTGACGGAACAACCCAACGGTGAATTTGCGGGAATGATCGGATTGAGATAGCATGCCCCGGAAAAGTTCTTCCTTAAAGGTTCAGGAAGCGGATCGCCTTTTGCAAAAAATCCGGTGTTCGGTAAATCAAAGTTTTTCATAAATGTACCCCTTTTTTATGAATCAATACTGACTAATTGATATTGACGACTACCCAAGCCGATCTCTTCGGCGTGTTCCAAAGTATGAATTCCGTGACGTGATTCGATACGTTCAATCAAATCTTTCCCGTCCGGTGCCGCATATACGAGATCAACGCAAGCTTGATCGAGCGCGACAGGATCAAGCGAAGCGAGAATACCGATATCTTTCATGGTTGGCTTCGAAGGATGGCTGTCGCAATCGCAATCTACGGATAAGTTATTCATTACATTGATATAAAGAATACGATCACCTAAATAATCGGCCACTCCTTTAGCGGCTTCCGCCATCGATTCCAGAAAATCATCCTGAGGTGTGTTGATGCCGAAACCGGTCGTTTCTTTTCCCGCCGAATGAATTAAGCTTTTCCCTTTTGACGAAGCGATTCCGATGGACATATTCTTGATCACACCGCCGAATCCACCCATGGCATGACCTTTAAAATGGGCCAAATTGATTATAAAATCGTAAAGTTTAAAATGTGATCCGACGACGTCTTCTTTCAGGTGGCTTCCTCCCGAGATCGGCAAGTTCATTGTTCCATCGGCATCCATGATATCGACAGCTGCTATATCTGTAAAGCCATGTTCTTTCATAACTTTTAAGTGAGAAGCGGTATTCGAACGCCCACCTCCGTAGGCGGTATTGCATTCGACTATTGTTCCCTTAACTTCTGAGACAAGAGGGGCGATTAATGCAGGTGAAAGGAAGTAATGCCCGCCCGGCTCTCCGCTGGAAATTTTCACCGCAACGTGACCGCCGGCTTTTCGACCGAGTGCTTTATAAATATTCATCAGCCCGGCGGGACTGATCTCTGTTGTCATATATACATTTTCAGCCATTTTTGCTCCTATTTCGGATTCTGTACCATTATTTGGTGATGTATTTATTCCTGAAGGCTTTTTATTGAAATCCGGCGCAAAGAAACGCTCGCCGGTGTTTTTCGGATGAATGATATTTCCGGATGCGATAAGAATCGCAGCCGTTGACCAAGTCATCCGTTTCAGCGCTTCCCTGCGAGAAATTGTTTTTTTCATCCGAGTTTCTATCCTTTCCGGGTCGACATCATTGAATCGCTTTATTTGCTCTTGATCGGCTCTTGATCTGTTTTTCAGTGTAATACTTGGAGCTTACTCTAAGTCAAGGGTATTTTTAAAGAATTTTTGGATGTAAAGGAAAATCCAAAAAAGATCTTTTTCTGTTCACTTTTATGGTCAGTCTGTTTGGCTGTGAAATAAACCTTGTTCTTTCAGCCATCGATCAATCTCATTTTGGGCACGATTTACATCACTGCCGCGAATGGCGAATCCTTTACGAACATTTGCCGCCGGACAAATTTTTCGAATATCCTCTTCGCTGCGTCCCAAACCGCTGCCTTCATGTGTACAAACCGGGAAAATTGTTTTTCCCGAGAAGTCATAATGCTCGAGGAAAGTCCAAACCGGCATCGGCATTGTTCCCCAATAAATGGGATAACCGAGAATAATCGGGTTGAACGCCTCAAGATGATCTATATATTCGCTTAATGGTGGTCTGGCATTCTCATTCAGTTCTTTTTTTGCCTCTTCCGTACAGATTTGATAATCTTCTGAATATTTTTTAAGCGGATTAATTTTGAACAGTGTTCCCCCGATTTGCTCCGATATCTTTTTCATAACCACTTCGGTATTCCCGATGGGCAACAAAACGATTTTCCCCCCGAAATAATTCTTATCTGCTCGAGAAAAATATGCGATCAAAATATTATTGTTCATATTCTTTTCCTTTATTGATGATAATCATTGTATAACTTGGAGCTTACTCTAAGTCAAGAGGATTTTCGTGAAGAGCCGGCGACCCATGCTTATTTCAAAAAAATCGGTTGAAATTTCAACCGATTTTTTTGAAAAGCGTTGAGAGTTTTCCCGTTGTGAATTTCTGATCCAATAAAAACCAAAACCGAATCTCGTTCTCTGTTTTGCTTTCTAATAAGCAGTATCAGAGATTTGCCCGGATCATCTGTGTACTTTCAACAACTGAAAAAGACAATTTACAGTTTTGAGAAAAAGATATATCCGATTGCGGAACCGTTTGGTTTATTCCCACTTTCGGCATCTAATAATTCTTGGTTGTCATCAACATGCCAAACGACAATCCAGATATTTTCTTTGCCGTTACTTAAAACGGATTGATAAGCCTTTCCCAACTCTTCCCCCATAATATTCATAGGCAGAAGCTCCGGCTCACCGGCTAATTTAAATTTCTGATCTTTATATTCTTTTTCATAAAAGGAATTGATTTCCTTAACCAATTCCGGTGAATGAGTCTCTTCTTTAATTTCAAACTGACACCATTCTTCTGCGGTAGTCCCACCTTTGGCGCCCAGAGAGGCCATTAATAGTGAAGTTGTTAAATCAGCTGTCTCATTCCCTTCTTCTTCTTTCATTTGAGACAAGCAGGTATCTATTTTGAAATACTCCGGGATCGGGAAATTGGGAACATATTCATCTTTTTCGGTTGATTCCTGTCCGAATACAGACACCGGGATGAATAGAACGATCAAAAGCAGGCTGATTATTATTTTTTTCATGGTTTTCCTTCCTTTTTAACTGGTAATGAAAACAAAATTCTTTTACGATAATTAGACAATAATTCTCGGCTAATGAACTTTTTTATTCGAGAATCGAAACTTTTTATGAATGAATAAATCTTTAAACTGCCGATAAAAAATTCCCGCAGCCGATTTTGTTAATTAAATTATTGTAATTAAATTATACGGATTCCCCCGGCGGAGGTCAATGTCGAATTATAAAAGGGATAATCGGAGCAATAAGGATCGATTGTACTTAAATCAATGACTTTAAAATTATATGAAAAAAGAGGGCAAAAACCGATGTATTTCCGCTTTCGTCCTCTTAAATTTCTTCAAATTGGACAAATCAGTTATGACGATCTTGCAGACTGATTTGGATTAATTTTTTTTATTATAAACAAAATCAGTAACTTCAACTTTGTCCTTTTCCACGAAAGGTGCCAAAGCAGAAACCATCCTTACCGGTTTATCTGAACGATTAATACAATAATGAACTTCTCCCGGTTCAATATGAATAAATTGACCTTTGGTCAGATGATTGACGGTATTGTCAACGATAATATCGATTTCACCTTCCATAATGTAAAAATTTTCTTCCATGATGTTATGATAATGAGCCGTAAAATCCTGATCGGGCATAAATTGGACAATAGCAAAATTCATTCGCGGACCCTTCATCAGATATTTCGGTCCGTTTTCTCCGGAGCGGTATTCATGATCTTTCTCATCAACTATATACATATTTTTATTTCTCCTTCCGAGCATTTAAACGCCGGGTGCTTTCCACATATTTTTGGTTAATCCTTGTTTACATAAATCAAGTTGTGCGGCATAAACTTTTTTCCAAACTTCATATTGCTGCTCATAAATTTTATGGTTTTCCATGTTCGGTGAAAATGTTCTTTCGATTTTTACAACTTGCCGGGCGGTTTCTCGAATGTTTTTATATAAACCGACGCCATAGCCGGCCAAAATAGCCGCGCCCAATGCGGTTGCTTCTTTAACCACCGGAACTTTAACCTGTAAGCCCATCGCATCCGAAAGGATCTGACTCCAGAGGGCGCTTTTCGAAGCTCCGCCTGCAAAGATGATTTCGCGAGGTTGACTGCCGGTCGCTTCGCCGACCAGATCTTTGTGCCCTTTGGTTACCATGGCGGTGTTTTCAAGAATCGCTCGATAAAAGGTGTAACGATTATATTTTTGTGAATCCAACTCAAAATTCGTGAAAGTCGGAGCGGCATGTTGCCAATTTATAAAATTCATTACATCCGAAAAACAACACATCATCCCGTAACTTCCGGCCGGAATCTTTGCTGCTTCCGAATTCATCAGATCGTACGGATCTTTCCCTTCTATTTTTCCCCGTTGTTTCTCTGCCTGACAAAAAGCATCACGATACCAGCGCATCACAAGCCCCGGATTAAATGCCAATGCTTCATATTGCCACACTCCGGGGACCGCGTGACAATTAACCCGCACGCGACAAAGCGGATCTGTCGTCCCGTCCCCTGTATTGAACTCATACTGCCAAAAACTGCCGCCGAAAACAGCCGCTTCGCCGATCGAAACCGCACCGACGCCGATTGTACCCAGTTGGCAATCGCCCCCACCGACAACGACCGGAGTTCCCGCTGTCAATCCTGTATCCGCTGCCCCCCGATCATTTACTTCAGCTAAGACATTCCCGCATTCGATTACCGGAGGAAAAATATCGCTGCGTAATCCGCATTTTTCGGCGATTTCCGGTGCCCAAGTTCTTTTCCGCAGGTCAAAAATGCCGGTTGTCGAACCGTTGGAAGGTTCTACCGCTAATTTTCCCGTCATTTTGTAAATCAGCCAGTCGTTGAACATGCCGACGGAATGGATTGCTTTATAGATTTCGGGCATATTATTTTTCACCCATAGAAGGCGCGGCAAAGCGCCTAAAGCGAAGGTTTGCCCGGATTGTAAGTAAATCTCTTTTTCGAGGTCGGGATCCATCGCTTTTAATTGTGTCACTTCATCATTGCTGCGGGCATCAACGTTCGCGCAAGCCCAAATTTCTTTGCCTTCCTTATCATAGAGAATAATTCCTTCGCGCATGCAGGTTGTTGAAACTGCTGCGATCTCGTTTGCATCGATTTGGGCTTCCAAAATAACGTTACGGATGCAGTGACAAGTCAATTGCCAGTTGGTAATCCAATCAAAATCCATACTTCCGGGATATCGGGGATCCTCTTTATGAGTCCATTCCTGCTGCACACAGCCGATCTGTTGACCGTCAAGGTCAAACAAAACCGCCCGTACACTTCCGGTACCCGCATCTACCGCCATAAGATATTTTTTTGTCACCTTTTGCCTCCTTTATTGTTATGGAACGGCCAATTGTTGTGTTTTTTCAAGAATTGTCTCGGCGATCTCGCTTTCGGTGATCAGAATATCGAGGAATTTCCCGTTTAAAGCACCGATGATGGCATTTACTTTTTGCGGACCGGCAGCCACGCCGATAACATTATCCTGTTTTGCCAATGTTTCCAAAGAAGTTGTGATCAAACGATCTTCGACCTCTGAAGCAATTTGTTTCCCGTTGATATCGAAGTAATGACATAAAACATCACCGACCGCCCCTTGCATCGTTAGATAAAGTAATTCTTTTTTTGTAAAAATACCGTTTCGTATTACGGTGGCGGTTTCATTCATCGCGCCGATACCTACCACCGACATTGTCGAGAGCGGGACCATTTCCGCAATTTCACGGACAGCAGGTTCATTATTTATGGCTTGAACCATTTCTTTTGTTGACATAATAAACGGAGCGGGCGTCAGATAGAGTTTTGCACTGAAAATATTGGATTGGGTATTGGGCAAATAATAATTTACCCCTCCTGTCAACGAAACGACGTTGATTCTTTGTCCTTGTTTGTTGGCAAGATGGTTAAGGATCTTACTTGAAGTGTCTCCGTACCCCATATTTATAAAAGCGTTATCCGGCAGGCGATCACTGATATACATGGCAGCTGCCTGTGCGATTGCTTCATTTCTGTCACCTATTTTTTCCGAACCCGATGGAACAACGAAGACATCTTTCAATCCGAATCGTCTGGCGAGTTCATGTTCCAATTCAGTATTTGAATTATCTTTACGAATTTTGAACTGGATAATTCCCGTTTGACGAGCTTTATCTAACAGACGAATGACTCTTAATCTTGGAATCCCGATCAGATCGGCGATCTGTTGCTGGGTGAGACCATCGATATAGTAATACCAAGCAATTTTCGACATCAGGTCTTCTTCTAGTTCCATATTAAATTGCCTTTCATTTCAATTATGTACAAAACTTTTTCCTGTTTACAAAAAAACTCGGTCTCAACGCCAATACGGATTACAGTGTTTGATCGTCTTTCAATAAATAAACATTTGTATCGTATTGTAAATAAATGTTCACTTTGGGTTATTATAATGAAGAGAAAATAGCTTGTCAATGGTTAGTGTAAAACTTAGGGAAAATCAAAGACGGGGTTCATAAATACGAGATAAATTTTGACTTTTATCAATCGTCATGAAAAATAGCGTCGAATTAACTATTGACAAACAAGGTTAATACTGGTATCTTAGTTACATACTTATTGTATGGTTGCTACACAAAAGTATTTATCTGGGAGAATGATTCTTTGAATATAGGAGCACCGTATTTATGGAAACGGGTGAATCCAAAAAACTACTGTCGATCAGAGGAATAACCAAAGCTTTCGGACAGAACCTTGTACTAAAAGGTGTTGATATGGACCTTTGCGGCGGGGAAATATTGGCATTAATCGGAGGCAACGGCGCCGGAAAGAGCACCTTAATGAAGATTATTATGGGCATTTATCAACCGGATGCCGGATGTATTTTCATTAATGGGAAAGAAGTTCAGGTTATTAACCCTTCCGTCGCTTTAGAGGAATGTGTTTATATGGTTCCCCAAGAACCGATGCTGTTTCCCAATATGAGCGTTTTTGAAAATATCATTATGGGCTTTCACGAATCCAATGCAACCTTGAAGGCTCGCCTTCAAGAGATTATGGCGGATATCGGATGGCAGATGGATTTAACCCGAAAGGCGATTACGCTTTCCATTGCGGAACAGACGTTGGTTGAAATTCTACGTGGGCTGATGCGGAATGCAAAAATCCTGATCCTTGACGAGCCGACTTCCGCCTTAACATTTGATGAGGTAGAGTCCTTCTTCCGTGTGGTAAAAGAATTGAAGAATAAAGGGATCGGAATTATTTATATTACCCACCGTTTGAATGAAGTTTTTGAAATCGCTTCTCATGTCATGATCATGCGCGACGGAGTGATAACACTTGGAGGGCCGGTGGAAAAATTCACCCGTGAAATGCTTGTACGCGGACTTTTACCGGTGGATGCCGAACATAAGGTTGAAAACGGTTCCGTACATGCCGCTATCGATTATGAACATTTGGAACCGGCATTTGAATTAAAAGATTTTTGCGGTTACGGATTTAATGATATTTCACTGAAGGTTTATCCCGGCGAAGTGTTGGGTGTCGCCGGTGTAGTCGGTGCCGGACGAACGGAACTTGTCAGTACCGTTTTTGGGCGTGATAAATCTCTCGGTGGAAAAGTCTATCTTGACGGGAAAGAAATAACCGGTTTTTCAACCGCAAAAATTCTGGAAGCCGGAATCAATTATGTCCCGGAAGATCGTCATTATCACGGACTCTTTTGCATCAGCACAATTGCCGCGAATACAACTTCCGCCCTTCTCCCAACTCCTGAAATGGGAAATTTTATCTTGGACACAAAAAATGAATATTCCATAACGCAAAGGTTTATTGATCTTTTCCGGATTAAAGTTACCGACCAGAAACAAACCGCGAGCAGTCTCTCGGGAGGAAATCAACAGAAGGTTGTCATCAGCCGTGCACTCTCGACGGAGCCGAAAATGGTCATTATGGACGAACCGACCCGCGGTATCGATGCCGTCGCCCGAGGTGATGTTTATAACATTATTCACCAACTTCGAGAGAAAGGGGTTGCGGTGTTACTGGTTTCTTCGGATATTGAAGAGATCGTTCAGCTTTCTGATCGGGTGGTAACGGTATTTCAGGGACGAATTAACGGCGAGTTTTCCAAAAATGAAATCACGGTAGACAATCTGACCATAGCATCTTTTGGATTAACCAAGGACGAGGCGATGGTATGAATAAGATTATCAAAGTTCTCACGGAATCACGCTGGTTTTCCAGTCTTTTATTCCTGATTGCTTTGTTCCTTATTACGGGAGCGATCAATCCGACTTTTCTGTCTTACGGCAACATTATTACCTGTTTCAACAGCAGTATTGTTTTTATCCTTTTGGCAGTCGGCATTTCGTTTGTTATTATGACCGGTGAAATCGATGTTTCGATCGGCTCCACAATGGGTTTATCGGCAGCGATTGCCGGTTCCATTGCCCAGCAAAATGGCAGTTGGGTAATGATGGTTGTCTATGCCATTTTGCTCGGGTTAGCCGTCGGTTTTGTAAACGGTGTCGGTGTTGCGATTTTGAAAGTTCCTTCTCTGATCTTTACACTCGGTACTTATGGCATCGTTCGCGGATTGGTCTATATTTACAGTGGCGGACGAACCGTAGAGAATTTTTCCGGCGCATTCACACGTTTCAGCAACTCGACTGTCGGGAATACCGGAATCGGTATTTATCTTTTGATTGTTACCGTAATCGTCTTAATAATTAATGTCATTGAAACTAAAACGAGGCAAGGAAAATATTTTCTGGCAGTCGGTGATAATTATGACGGTGCAATATTGGTCGGAATCCCCGCTAAACGGACAAAACTGATTGCGTATATCCTTTGCGGTATTTTCGCGGCAATTTCGGGTATCGCGTTTTCCTCAAAATACGGACAAGTTACCATTATCGCAGGCAGTGGTTATGAAATGTCGGCAATAGCCGCCTGTGTTTTGGGAGGAATTTCCCTGTCCGGCGGTTTGGGAAATGTGATTGGTGCGGCTATCGGTGCTGTCATC
>JALHEL010000331.1 GCA_022837205.1 Leptolinea sp. | reverse complement strand
GGATGAACGGATCTAAAAAGTGAAAATATCTGATATTGCTCTTTCACTGATATTTGCATCGGGGATCACTTCGTTCAGATATTTGCGAATTGCGGAATCATCGCCTTCTTTTGCCAGTTCCAACAGACGACGCACGACTTTGGAAAGAGTCTCATCATCCATCAGATCGTCGCGTTCCAACTTGAAAATATCCGGGTGAAGTGTCGGTTCCAAAATCTGCCCTTCGTTCCAAAGATCTTCACTCAATTTTTCACCGGTACGGATGCCGGTGAATTTAATTTCGATGTCTTTCCCCGGTTCCAACCCGGAAAGGCGAATCAAATCTTCGGCAAGCTCCAGTATGCGGACTTGTTTCCCCATATTTAAGACGAAGGTTTCTTCTTTGGTGGCGAGCCCGGCGGCTTCCAAAACGAGATATACCGCTTCCGGAATGGTCATAAAGTAGCGCTTCATTTCGGGATGGGTGATGGTCACCGGTCCGCCTTTTTTGATCTGTTCTTGGAAGATGGGGACCACGCTCCCGCGGCTGCCCAACACGTTCCCGAAGCGGACGACGGTAAATTCGGCGGCGCTTTTGGCCGATTCGTTCAATACGATGTTTTCGGCGATCCGTTTGGTGGCGCCCATGATGTTCACCGGCCTGACGGCTTTGTCGGTGGAGATCATTACGAATCGTTCTACACCGTTTTCATTGGCGATATGCGCCATGTTCCAAGTGCCGAAGACGTTGTTGGTTATCGCATCGGGACCGTTGAATTCCATCAATGGGACATGTTTGTGAGCCGCGGCATGGAACACAATGTCGGGGTGAAATTCTTTAAAGATCTCTCGCAAACGATCTTGATCGCGAATATCCGCGATCTGCGGTTTGAGCGATAAAGCCGGATAATTTTCGTGTAAATCCAGAAGGGTTTCGAAAATGCTGTTTTCACCGTGCCCCAACAGGATAATGCGGGCCGGATTCCAGCGCGCGATTTGATTGCAAAGTTCTCGACCGATCGAACCGCCCGCTCCGCTTACCAGGACTATTTTGTCGGTCAGAATCGAACCGATATTTTGGGCGTCCAGCTTAACCGGATCCCGACGCAAAAGGTCGGTAATTTCGACTTCTCTCAATTTTGAAATGGAAATCTTGCCGCCCAAAAGCTCGTAAATTCCCGGCATAGTGCGGAAATTTACCTCTTTTTCACGGCAGCTGTCGGAAACCACCCGCACGACACGGCCGGGGGCGCTGGGAATCGCAAAGAAAACATCAGTGATGGCGTACCGGTCGATGATTTTCCGAATGTCGTTGACGGTTCCGATGACTTTGACACCATAGATGGATTGATTCATTTTTTTGGGATCATCGTCGATAAAGCCGACCGGGTGAACGTTTAACTGCGGGTTCTTTTGTATTTCTTTCAGGACCAATGCGCCCGCATCCCCCGCTCCGATAATCAGTGCGCGCTTCATTTTTTCTCTGGATTTAATCGAATTCTTCCGGTCCAAATCATACATGATTCTGACCGAAAAACGGACGCCGCCGACTGCGATCATGGAGAGGATCCAGTCGATGATCAGAACCAATCGCGGGAATCCGAAGAAGACGTTGGCTGTCGCCAGGATCACCATGACCGCCGAAACAACCGCCGATGCACAGGTGACCGCAATCAGAATCAGTTTCATCTCATTCATGCTGGCGTAATTCCAAAGCCTGCGATACAGCCCGAAGAAGTAATAGACCGTCGGCTTGATAACCAGGGAAACGCCGATCATCCAATAAGCGGAAGGCAAGTATTTATAAAAGGTGTAACCTAACTCTAAGCGCAGGATGTAACTGCAGAATACGCATACAACAATTAAAATCAGATCTGCCAGAAAAATAAAACGGTTGCGAATGCTGCCTTTAAAGCGGGATGCCAAAGATTATCTTCCTTTCAAACCGAAAATCGTCTTAAAAGTCTGCAGAAGGATGGAAAAGTCCAGTAACAGGTTGCGATTTTTAATATAATACAAATCATATTCCAGTTTAATCGCATTTTGTTCGGCTCCGGCGGCATACCCGTAATTAATCTGCGCCCAACCGGTGATGCCGGGTCGAACCAGCAGTCTGCCCCGATAAAAAGGAATTTCTTTTTGCAGTTCTTCGATGATTTCTTTTCGTTCGGCGCGCGGTCCCACCAGGCTGAGGTCACCTCTTAAAACGTTTAGGAATTGCGGCATCTCGTCCAGATGACTTTTGCGCAGAAAGTGACCGACCCGGGTGATGCGGTTATCCTCGTAAGAAGCCGGTCGCGGGATACCGTCCGCTTCGGCATCCTGAACCATGGTACGAAACTTCAGAATATTGAACGGTGTGCCCCGCAGCCCGAGCCTTTCCTGAGAATAAAAAACAGGCTTGCCGGAATCGATCAAAATGGCGACGGAGATGAACGGAAAGAGAATCGCAAAAAAAACAGGCAATTTATGGATGTCATCGACCAGTCGGTTCATCAGGTAATGAAACTTTTGAGTGTGTTTGGTGATTTCAAAAAAGATGCTGGCATGTGCCTGGTCATAGAAGTCACGCACCATCCAGTCGGTTCCGAGCAGATAAACCGGTATCCTTTTGAGCAGTTCTTCGTAAACATTGGGCATGGTTTTGACGACCAACCCTTTTTCTTCCGCCATTGTCAAGGCATCAAATAATTCCGGATTCATTCGGTTGCTGATCGCCATGATCACCTGACCGATTTGATGTTCTTCCACGATTTTATAAAATGAATTTGAATCCCCCAGCACGGGATAGCCGAAGAACTCCTTTCCGATTTTTTCGGGATCATCGTCGATAAATCCGGCGACCGAAAACGGAGACGGGTTGATGCCCCTGATAATTTCCGCGATGCGACAGCCGGCTTTTCCCGCGCCGACGATCAGGGTATTG
>JALHEL010000330.1 GCA_022837205.1 Leptolinea sp. | reverse complement strand
GATTGGGATTCAAATAATTCTCGTTCTTTATCGCAATAATATTCACATTATATTTATTTCGAACATCCAATGTCTCAATCGCCTTGTTGATCCATTTGGATAAAACCGGAATTTCATAAATGGAATATTCATCCGTTAGTTGATAATTATCAAAAATATTATCCGCATTAAATCGAACTGCCAACCTTTCCGCGATTTCTTTTTCCGGATAGATAACTTCGTCCGCTCCGATTGTTCGTAAAAACTTCGACTGCCGTTCTCCTTTTGCCTTTGAAACGACATACCGAGCTCCCAGTTCCTTTAAGATCGAAGTAATTTCAAGCGAAGCAAAAAAATCTTCGCCGATTGCCACAAAACAGACATCGAAATTATTTACGCCCAAGTTGCCGAGAACCGCCGGATTGGTACAATCGCCATAATAAGAATCGGGAAATCGATCAGCGATCTCTTCAATCAGGCTTTGATTTTTATCTACCGCAATGACACTATTGCCGAGTTCGATCATTTTCTCGGCGAGATGGCGACCGAATGATCCCATACCGATGACTAAAAAAGATTTCATTTTTTCCCCCGTCCCTTATCCTAATAATATTCTTTTCGAGACGCGTTTGAGCGGTCGCTCTTTTTCCTGTCTGGTAAAAATCATCAGGAACGAGATTCCACCCAATCTTCCGCCATACATCAATAAAATTAAAATGATTTTGGAAATCGGTTTCATAAGAGCAGGCAGCCCCTTTGATAATCCGACTGTGCCGATCGCAGAAAAACATTCAAAAGCAACATCTGTCGCGCTGTAAATTTCTTGCGAACAAATCCACATCGTAGCCGCAATAACTGCCAGAAGATAGCAGCACAATATGGAACCGGCTTGTTTAAAAGAATTCGATTCCAACCTTTTTTTGAATATCGTTACATTCTCATAGCCTCTTGCCATAAAAAAGAGATTGAGCATCAAAACGGCAAAGGTTGTGACTTTAATTCCACCGCCGGTTGAACCCGAACCGGCGCCGATTAACATCAAGATCATGGTTAATAAATTCCCGGGTTCCGACAATTTTGTCAGATCAATTGTATTAAAGCCCGCGGTTCTCGGGGTTGTCGCCATAAATAATGAGGCGAGAATGCGATTGTCCGTTGTCATCCCCTGCATACTGAAATTCTTCTCGAAGAAAAAGTATAAGAGGGTACCAAACGCCAAAAGAAAAGCAGTCGTAGTCAATGTAATTTGAGTATGCAGAGAAAGACGCCGAAATCGGAATCGATTTTTAACCGTATCACTCCAAACATAAAATCCGATCCCGCCGATGACAATCAGCAGAATGATGGTCAGATTGACGATCCAATTACTTTGATAAGAAATTAAGGAAGAATATTCTCCCTTAAATCCCATGATATCAAATCCGGCGTTACAAAAGGCGGATACTGAATGAAAAATCGCATAATAAATGCCCTTTCCAATCCCCATTTCAGGGCAAAACTGGGTTGCCAAAAAGACAGTCCCCGTTCCCTCAAACAATAAAGTCCCGAAAAGTATTCGTTTTATCAAGCGAACGACACCGCTCAATTGTAAATTCCCGGCCGATGTCATCAGCAACTGGCGAGTCTGAATGCCGATCCTTTTATTTAACAGAATATAAGCGCCGCTGACAATCGTCATCAAGCCGATCCCTCCGACCTGAATCAGCGTCAGGATCACAATTTGGCCGAAAACCGTCCAATGTGTAAAAGTATCAAAAACGACCAAACCCGTCACACAGGTGGCGCTTGTCGCGGTGAAGAGCGCATCAATAAAAGGCGTCCATGATCCGTTTTTGGAAGAAATCGGGAGCATTAATAATATACTGCCCGCTAAGATTACCAGGAAAAAACCTAAAGCAATAATTTGGGTATTCGTCAGAAGAATTTTTCTGCGCGTTTTCATTCACACTAATTATATTTGGATTTATTACAGTGTGAAGATGACATTAGCCAATAAGTAAATTCCAAAGATTCCGGTTAATAAAATTCCCTCTTTATGGTTGATTTCGTTTCGGTTTTTATTGTAGGCAAAATAACCGAATATCGCCAACACCGCAATCATTGCCGGAAAGTGAACCAGATAAAAACTATTTGGAACCGTTATTCCGCCCGGAATCACCGCAATCGATGCTCCGGTTACCCACAGAATATTCAGAATATTGGCTCCCATCACATTCCCGATCGCCAGTCCGCCATGACCTGTTTTAGCGGCTGAAATGGCGGTTGTCAGTTCAGGCACACTGGTTCCGAAAGCTACAATCGTCGCCGAGATAATGATATCCGATATACCTATTCTCGTCGCGATGATTTCGGCGGAAGCTACCAGAACCGAAGCACAAAATGCGACGAACGCAGCCGCTCCCAAAACAAGCAGGGCGGTCAAGAATAAATTGGAATGAGATTCCGCTTCTTCAGGATCCGAAATCTCAATTTCCGGAGACCTTTTTTCCTGTGCAA
>JALHEL010000329.1 GCA_022837205.1 Leptolinea sp. | reverse complement strand
CGGAGCTGGCGATATATCGAAACGATTTTGAAATCATGGAAGGAAAACGGACGGAATGGAATCTATTGATGACATTATTGAACGGGTAAAAAAAGACTTTAATGTCACCCCGAAGAATCCGAAAAGCTTGGATGATATGAATCGCGAAGTTTATTTAGGCGATCCGAATTGTCCAATTTGCCATGGGATCGGTTTTGTCACCGGCGATTATCCGATTGATGATCCCCGGTTCGGGAAGATGGATGTTTGTTCTTGCCGAAAAGCCAAACTGGAAGAAGAGACCCGGAATCAATTAATCCGCGAGAGTAATCTTTCCGGTTATGCCGACATGAGTTTTGAAACTTTCAATGTCGAAGGACGAGGGCAGCTGCGGCCGGATGAACGGTTGTGTTTAAAATTAGCATTCGATCATGCTCAAAAATTCGCGAAGGAAAGAAACGGGTGGCTGCTGCTGACCGGTAATTACGGAACGGGGAAAACCCATTTGGCGGCTGCGATTTCCAATGCAGCGTTAGCCGATCATATTCCCAATATTTTTTTACCGGTTCCCGACCTGTTGGATTGGATCCGTGCCTCGTTCAGTGACAGCAGCGGTACTTATGCCGAACGTTTTGATCAAATTCGCAATATACCTTTGTTGATTTTAGATGATTTGGGTACCCAAAGCGCAACTCCATGGGCTGAGGAAAAACTTTATCAGATTTTGAATTATCGCTACGTGAATCGGCTGCCGACCGTTATCACCACCAATTGCCGCTTGCAGGACTTAGACGGGCGGATTGCTTCGCGGCTGGAAGATCCGTCTTTGGTTACCCGGATCGTGATTCAAGCGCCCGATTATCGAAAACCGATGGCAAATACGGTGGAATCGGACGATTTGTCGGCACTTCATCGTTTATCCAACCGGACGTTTGAAAATTTTGATTCGCGAGTCGGAGAAAATCTGTCCGAAGAAGCCTCCGCTCAGTTGACCAACGCCTTCAATTTGGCATATAACTTTGCGCAGCATCCCACCGGTTGGCTGGTATTTTCCGGCCCGAACGGCGTCGGTAAGACTCATTTGGCGGCTGCGATCGGAAATTACCGGCAGCATCAGATGGATCATCCCCTGTTTGTGGCGGTGGCCGATTTGCTGGATCATCTGCGGGCGACATTCAGTCCGGTCAGTACCACTTCCTATGACATCGCTTTCGAAAAAATTCGGAATGCGCCGCTTTTGATTTTGGATCATCTCGATACGGCAAATGCTACCCCGTGGGCGAAAGAAAAGCTGTTCCAAATTTTAGACCATCGTTATTTAACGCCGCTGCCCACCGTGATTACCACCGTTTTACCCATCCAAGATATTGACCCCAATATTCGCAGTCGTTTGGTTGACTTTCAGGTTTGTCAGATCGCGCAAATGTTTCAGGTTCCCATGTACAGTCGTAATCCGCAAGTCTCCATTTTACCGGAACGGACAAGGAAGGGATATCCTTCACGACGCGGCAAATAACCATAAAGAATCGAAGAATAAATTTGGTATAATTCAAAAGCCAGTGGAAAACAAGGAAATCGGTTCGAAACCGATGCTGACCCGCAACTGTAAGAAGATCATCTTCCAAGCCAGACCTTTGTTTTCGACAAAAATCATTCCTCGGGGATTGGGAAGGCAAGCCGATTAAACCCCGTCAGGGGTTTTCTTTTTTGAATATCCTCATAACGAACTTCCCGCTCTCCGGTTGGCCCCGGAATGGTTCGTTTTTATCGCCAAGTTCCGGAACGAGAAAATCTATATAACGAGGTGAATTATGCGGAAAAAGACTTTATTCTATTGTGTTGTTTTTCTTACGATACTTTTTTCAATTGCCATGCCGGTTTCGGCTGTCCGCGATACCGATGTCGCTGAAAAAATCACGGTGACGGATGACCTTGATCGGAAAATTACGCTTGAACTTCCCTTGGAATCCGTCGTTTCTTTGGCACCGTCGGTAACCGAAATCGTATGCGCATTGGATTTATGTGATGAATTGATCGGAGTCGATGTTGCTTCCAATTATCCGGAAGAAGTGACGAAGAAAGCGATCGTCACAAATTATGATATGTCCATTAACAAAGAGCTTATTCTTTCACTCGATCCCGAATTGGTGATCATTTCGGAACTGACGGCGGTTGATCAGGTAAAACAATTGGAAGATATGGGCTTGACCGTCTATTATCTTAAAAATCCCAAGACACTGGATGACTTAGATTCCTATTTTATGAAAGTCGGAGAAGTAACCGGTCATGAGGAGCAGGCGGAAGAACTGATCGCAGAGATGAAAAACAGGATTGCCGTCGTCGATGAAACGATAGCCGGGGCAACCACACATCCGCTCGTGTTTTATGAACTGGATGCGACCGACGTTTCCAAACCCTGGACGGCGAGCAGCGGTACCTTCATTGATGAGCTGATTACGCGGGCCGGCGGAAAGAATGTCGCAGCCGATCTCAAAGGAGAA
>JALHEL010000328.1 GCA_022837205.1 Leptolinea sp. | reverse complement strand
AAACGGCGAATATGCCCTTTCTCCTAAAAACAAGGTGTGGAACTTATATCATATCCCGTCGGGAACTAAAAAGGCTATTCATTCGGTAAAAGAACCTGGTATCCCATGGTTTAAAAGGGAGGAATCCGGTACTCCCTGGTTTACCGATGACGGCAGCGCTATACTGTTTGAAGGTGACGGAGGATTATGGAAATATGACCTGAATGCCGGAATATTGATCCAAATAGCTGTATTTGAGAAGTATCAGACGAAAATCATCAATGGAAAATGGAAGGGTTTTTCTGTTTCCAAATGCAATATTCACGATAGACAGGTGGATCTGTCTGAACCTCTGGTGATTCAATTGTATGACCCGCGGGAAAATATTACATCCTATGTCTTATGGCATAAAGGGAAGATCAAGCCCGTTATTTCACCAACTTCCAGACATATTGAATCGTTCAATTACAATAAGGCGTACACTCATTTCAGTTACATCGAAGAGGATTATAATATGCCGCCCCGCCTGGTTTATAAAGAGATCGGCAAAGAGGAAAAGGTAGTCTATGAAAGCAATAAGGATGACAAGGCTATTTTATCCCTGAAACAGGAAATCATTTCCTATACGAACAGTGATGGGATTTCGCTCAAGGGAATATTGTATTACCCGTTGGATTATAATCCATCAGGTAAATATCCGATGGTGGTGCATGTTTATGAAAAGCAGCGGCACCTTGCGAACCGGTACCCATATCCGTCGTATGATGATGGCCGGGGATTTAATATACGTTTATTTTTGGAAAAGGGATATTTTGTATATCTGCCCGATATCCTGATACAGGAGAAAGATGGTCCGGGAATGGATGCGTTGGATTGTATGAATAACGCACTGGACGCTTTGGCTGGCAATCCGTTGATCGATAAGCACAAAATAGGTCTGATAGGACACTCGTTCGGCGGTTATGAAGTGAATTTTATTGCTACGCACTCAACCCTTTTTGCCGCTTATGTCTCCGGGGCAGGGCACAGCGATATCGTTTGGGCATACCATGCTTTTAATTATAATTTTCATTTTCCTGATTATCTCCGTATAGAGGCCAATATGTATAAGATGGGAATACCTTTCTCCCATAATAAAACATTGTATTGGAAGAACAATCCACTTTATTGGGCTGAAAATGTGAATGCCCCGGTATTGTTATGGACGGGATTGGAGGACAAAAATGTGACCAGTGACCATAGCATGGCATTCTATAACGCCTTACGGAGAAACAAAAAAAGTGTCATCGCATTGTTCTATAAGGGTGAAGGGCATGTGTTACAAAATAAAGAGGCACAGTTCGACCTCACTGCCAGGATACTGGATTGGTTTGATTACCATTTATATGGAAAGAAAAATATTGAATGGATTGATAAAGGTATGGAAAAAGGGGATGCGCCAGTTAAGTCATTATTTGAACGGTGTGAAAAAACCTCATCCGGGAACGATCCGGAAAATTGAAACAGGGATTCATCGTTTTGCAAATGAATTGAGCCAAGTGAATTTCGTTTGATTAATACACTTATGTAGCATCACTGACGACCGCTCCCAATTATCGGGGGCGGTTTCTTACTTCTTTTTCCTTTCTTCATCGAAGTGAAATATGATCCATTTTGAGGTATGCCTTAACCACTATAATTAATAAATATGTTAAACGTCTTACAGTTCATGGGATACTCCCGAATAGTACTCCATATCTGAACACTTATTCCTTTTTTCGATGGTAACATGTAGCTCATATTAATCCTGCTTATAATGATACTTGTTGGCTAAGATTTGGGAGTAATTATAGCCACACGCCGGATATCCCGTGTGAAACCTGTTATATCGGGGTTCACAATGATGTAGGTCCGCCAGTAGTTTGAGTTAAACTCTGTTACCGGAATAACAAAATGGTATTAAATATACTACTTTTGTGGTGTATTGATCAAATGGATATTGATATTATGAAGTATTCAGAGATTGAAAGAAAACTGAAAAAAGCCGGTTGCTACTGGATTTACGATGGAGAAAAAAATATGAAAATAGATATAATTATTGAAACTGCTCCCGATAAGCGTTTTGAAGCCGTTATCGATCCCGACAAAGAATATGGATTGTCGTTCGGATTATTAGGTGAAGGACATTCAGTGCAGGAATGTATTGATGACTTTTATGTATCGGTGGCTGAAATGAAAGAGTTGTACGCCAAAAAAGGGAAAGTGTTTCCGGAAGATTTGGAATTTACGTTTAAATATGATGCTGCTTCTTTCTTAGCTCACTATTCGGATGTGCTTTCGTTATCCGGATTGGGAAAAATTACCGGTATCAATCAACGCCAGTTAAGTCATTATTTGAACGGTGTGAAAAAACCTCGTCCGGGAACGATCCGGAAAATTGAAACAGGGATTCATCGTTTTGCAAATGAATTGAGCCAAGTGAATTTCGTTTGATTAATAGCATTAACTTAACTAGCTGATAT
>JALHEL010000327.1 GCA_022837205.1 Leptolinea sp. | reverse complement strand
GGAATGAAAAAAGCAAGATACGGAAAAGACGGCTGCAGTTTTTGCTCGGGCAGATATATACTGATCTGGGTGAGCGTGAAAATGCGTATAAAGCATTTGAGCAAATAAAAGGATTGAGTACGCCCTACGAAGAGACGTTCAATGTGCTGATGGCTCAATCGCAGGTAACTACAGGTGGAAGAGAGATTATCGGTGAGTTGCAAAAGATGGCAAACAACAAGAAAAACGAGGAGTATCTCGATCAGATCCATGCAGCTATCGGTAACGCTTACTTGTCGCAAAATAATATCGAGAAGGCCATTGAAAACTACTTGCTTGCGGAAAAAAAAAGCGTTAGGAACGGTGTTGAAAAAGCGTTGGCTCAAGCGACGCTGGGCGATATTTACTTCGACCGTAAAGAGTTTATAAAAGCCGAACCGCGGTATTCCGAGGCGTTGAGTGCATTGCCCCGGAGCAACAAGGATTATTCGCGGATCGAGTTCCGGGCGAATGTGTTGGGTGAATTGGTCCCGCATATTGCGGCTGTTGCAGCACAAGACAGTTTGCAGCATCTGCCGGCTCCACCGGAAACGTCGAAAGCGTCCAACAAAATTATCGAAGAAGGTTTGTTCAATATCGGGGATATAGCGAAAGACCGGCTTGAGGATTTTGATTTTGCTGTTAAAGCTTACAACCGCCATTTGACAGACTTTCCGGAAAGTATTCAGCGAAAAGATGTTTATTATCGGCTCTATCTGATTTACCTGAGAACAGGAGATAGGACGATGGCTCAAAACTTCAGGGATAGAATTGTTTCGGAATTTCCTGCAAGTGAATATGCGGCGGCTATGTCTGATCCAAATTACGAATATGTCGTGCGAAATTATGCCCGGGTTCAGGATTCGCTTTATCAGCAGACGTATCGTGCATACCAACAGGGCCAGGTGAAAAGGGTACAGGGAAATTTTGAGCAGGCGCAGAAGCTGTTTTCCAACGGCAACCTGATGCCAAAATTTATGTTGCTGAACGCTTTATCGTTGGCGCAATCGGGTAACCGGGAACAATTGGAGGCTGCGTTACAAGGACTCGCCCAAAAATATCCCGACACCGAAGAAACAGCGATGGCACAATATATTCTTACAGGCCTTTCGGAAGGGAAAGTATTGGCTGCAAATGTATCAGCTATCTCGAAATTTGATTGGGTGCGGGAGGCTGTTGTTGTCGATACCATCTCATTCAATACCCGGAAAGATTTGCCGCACAGCTATCTGCTTCTGTTCCCGTCGAATTCGATCCGGAAAAACGATTTACTCTTTGCTGTTTCCGATTTCAATTTCTCCAACTTCCGGCTACGGGCCTTCAATACGGCTTATATCCGTGTTGCACCTTATGAGGCGCTTCAAATAAGGCCGTTCCGCTCGTTTGACGAAGCCGGCCGATATGCCGCGATGATTGCTGCAGATTCTGTTTTCCGGCAACAGATCACTTCCGGCATCGTCCCGCTTGTTATTTCCGATGATAACCTGGAATTTCTCAAGGCCGGAAAATCGGTTTCCGAGTATATGGCTTTCTACTCTGATTCCAGCCGGATGATTGTTCCGATAAAAAGGCCGGAAATGGTGGTAGAAACAGAAAAAACAGTAATGCTGACCAAAACAAAGTTTTATGATTATTTAAAAATTCCATTATTCCAATTTATTTTGTAGGGATGAATTCTGTATTTTTTAATTGTCTTTTGGCTTCTAAAATTTCTGCAGGCGTTGTAGGAATAATCACATCTGGTTTTTTATTGATCATTTTGTAGAAATTATAAGCGAACACAAAGTGTGAAATCCACATCATTGTTCCACCAATGGCACGCCACAGCCAGTAAGGAGCCATTAAAACTACGCTTTGAATAAATGGTTTACTATCCATCCAAAGCAATCCTTTTTCCGTAGAACCAATCATTAATGAAACGGTATAAAACATCAATCCAATTAACGCTAACCAAAAGTGAAGACCCACTGAAATTTTTGGTGGTTCTTTTCCGGTAAGTCTTGGAACCAAAGTGTAAATAAAACCCCACAGCATGAAAGTGATAATTCCATACATGGTTAAATGGGAGTGAGCAACCGTGAAATCGGTAAAGTGCCAAATGAGATTCGTAAATCGAAATGCTTCTACCGTTCCCTGCATTGAGCCCGTGAAGTAGAAAACTATTCCGATGAGATAAAATGGAAGCGTATATGAACTTTTAACCTGATACCAAGCACCATTAAATGTAAGTAAAAAGTTAGCTGTTCCTGCAACAACAGGGATTACCATACCCACACTGGCAACAATTGCAACGGTTTGCATCCACCAAGGAATTGCGCTGAATATAAAGTGGTGACTTCCAATTAAGGTGTAGAATAAAATTTGAGTCCAAAATGCCAAGATTCCTAAACTGTAAGAATAGATGGGTTTGTTTAACTGTTGCGGAAGGAAATAATACATTAATCCCAAACATAAAAACATAAACCAC
>JALHEL010000326.1 GCA_022837205.1 Leptolinea sp. | reverse complement strand
ATGAAAGATCCCGATATCATTATTTCCCGTGGGATTAAACCCGTTCGTCTGCCGGTTGATTTCGATAAAGTGGCGGAATACATCCTCGGAGGAGGAAACCGATGAGATCTTTTTCCGTTTATGTTCCGGCTTCCACCAGCAATATCGGACCCGGATTCGATTGTGTCGGATTGGCGGTTAACCTGTGGAACGAAGCACGGTTTTATTTTGATTCCTCGCTGTCATCGATCGAAATTACAGCGGAAGGCTACCAAAGCAAAGTCCAAAAACAACCGAGTGAAAATCTGATCTTTCGTTCGTTTCTTCATTTTTTTGAATTAAAAGGAATTAAGGTTCCGGAAGGACTCAGAATTCATTGTGTGAATCGTGTGCCGATCGGGTCGGGGTTGGGCTCCAGTTCAACCGCGATTCTGATAGGGTTGCTCGCTGCCGATGAGCTGCTGGGGACAAAGACTTCACAACAGGGAATTCTTGAAATTGCTGCAAGCCTCGAAGGACATCCCGATAATGTTACGCCGGCTATTTTCGGCGGTCTGACCGCTGCTTCGATGGACGAAACGGGTGTTCGGACAGAACGCTTCCCGATCGCCGATTGGAATATGGCGGTTGTGGTTCCCCATTTCAACCTGTCGACAAAAGCGGCCCGGAAAGCTTTACCGGATACGGTCCCGTTCCGGGATGCGGTTTTTAATCTGAACCATGCAATCTTTTTAATGCGGGCACTTCAGGATGGGGATGAAGAAGAATTGCGATTTGCCATGCAAGATCGATTGCATCAGCAATATCGAATGCGATTAATCCCGGGATCCGAAGCAATTTTACAAGCCGGAGTCGACGCCGGTGCGGCAGCCACGGGGTTATCGGGAGCCGGGCCGGGCGTCATTGCCTTCAGCATGGGAAAAACAGATCAAATCCTGGCGGCAATGCTTCAGGCGGCACACCTTGCCGGTTATGAAGCGGACGGTTTCGAATTAAAGACCTCATCCAACGGAGCATGGATAATGCCTCTCTAAAAGAAGGAGGAGACATGAAAAAGAAATTAATTATTATTGCGATTGTGCTGATTTGTGTAACCGGTTGCGGGAAGAAAAAAATTGCCGATCCGATTCAACCTTTGACGAAAGTAACCATCAGTCCCGAAAGAGAAGCCCTTTACGAAGCGACAAAAGAAGCTTGGCTGACGGTAAATCCCGTTGAAATAAAGAGCACCCAATCCGACCATGCCACACCGGTTCCGCAAGACCAAGCACCGAAAGCCGTTGAGTCAGAGTCGATCGTTCTGGCAAATACCAAACCGGCTGCGGTAACGGAAGCGCCGCAGGGATTTTATCAATTGCAGGCCGGCGAAACACCGAAATGTATCGCCCGCCGCTTTAATGTCGATTGGCTGAAGCTGTACTCGATGAATAATATCAGTTTTGAAAATGAAAACGATATTCAACCGGGAACCGTTTTAGTCATTCCGCAAAATTCCGTTTGGAATGAAAAACACGGACCTCGGGCTTCGTTGCCTCATCCCACCGACTACAATGTCCAAGCCGGCGACACACTGAACAGTATTGCCTGCCAATTCGGAGATGTGACCCCCGAACAAATAGCGCTTGAAAACGGCATTACTTCACAAGAACAATTAATTCCGGGATTGAGCCTGCATATTCCCTGATGCCCGATCGAAATGACTAAACCGGAAACCGAAAAATCCTGGCTTGAAACTCCCCATGGGCGGTTGGATTATCCTGTCTATCTGCCGGATGCAACCTACGGAATGGTGCGGGGAGTCGATGCGGTAGATCTGGAGCAAGCCGGTGTACAGGGGCTCGTGATGAATACATTTCATCTGATGCAGAAGCCCGGCAGTCTGACCGTTCAGTCTCTCGGC
Organism: Leptolinea sp.; assembly: GCA_022837205.1. Classification (GTDB taxonomy): domain Bacteria; phylum Chloroflexota; class Anaerolineae; order Anaerolineales; family Anaerolineaceae; genus Flexilinea. The sequence continues at coordinate 608 of JALHEL010000326.1, read as the reverse complement.
GGTATTCACACAATGAGCGGTTGGTCCAAGCCGATCATCACCGACTCCGGCGGTTTTCAGGCATATTCACTCATTCGCGAAAATGCCAAGTTCGGGAAAATAAACGAAAACGGAATCACGATCACACCGGAAGGGTCGAAACGGAAACTCCTGCTCAGCCCGGAAAAAACTGTTCAATTGCAGATGTCATACGGATCGGACGTGGTAATCTGCCTGGATCAATGTACCCATCCCGATGATTCGGACCAAGTGCAGCGGGAATCCGTCCGCCGCACGATCGAATGGGCAAAACGCTGTAAACATGAATTTACCAAACGCTTAATACACACCGAAAAAGACACAAAACCGCCGAAAATCTTTGGGGTGGTTCAGGGTGGGAACTCTTTCGAATTGCGGAAAACCTGTGCCGACGCATTGCTTGAAATTGGCTTTGACGGCTTCGGATTCGGCGGTTGGCCGCTGGACGGAGAAGGAAATCTGGTTGAGGATATTTTGCAATACACGCGGGAATTAATTCCCGCTGAATATCCGCTCCATGCTTTGGGAATCGGACATCCGGAAAACGTCGTCCGGACTTTTCGATTGGGATATGATATCTTCGATTGTGC
>JALHEL010000325.1 GCA_022837205.1 Leptolinea sp. | reverse complement strand
CCATCGATGAATACAATGCAACCATGAAATAAACTCTTCGAGAATTGCAGCGGCTGCCGAAAAATCGGCAGCCGCGCATTCATTCATATTTGCTGCCATTGTTATCAAACCGCTTCTCAAAAAGTCCGAAGTGTCCGTTATTTCAAGAGAATCAACCAAACCGACAGTTTATTCAGAGGTGTTTTTCTGATGCCGAGAAGCATTATCATTAATATTTGAAACCTGAATGATTTGATCCGCTCCGTTGATCTTCATAGGATGGTATATCAGTTATGGCAATAAAAAATACTTTTATGAAGAAATCAGCTCGAAAAGAAGCTCGAACCGGTTATCTGATGATCGCTCCGCTGATGATCGGCCTTCTGATTTTTTCGGTCCGTTCGTTTTTTGTCAATTTCTATTACAGTTTTACCAATAAATCCGCATTCGGGAATCCGAAATTTATCGGCCTCGCAAATTATGAGAAATTATTCCATTCGGATAAGTTTTATGCTGCGCTGGGGAATACCTTCCTTTATGTGCTCTTATGCGTCCCTTTTGTGATTGCGATTTCTCTTCTTTTGGCGGTTTTACTGAATAAAGGGATTAACCTGACCGGTTTCTATCGGACGCTTATTTTTATTCCCGCGGTTACGATGCCCGCAGCCATCGGTTTAATTTGGAAGTGGATTCTCAATTATGAATTCGGTTTATTGAATGCGATCATTCGATTACTCGGAGGGCAACCGCAAGCTTGGCTTTCTGATCCGAATTATGTTCTTTTATCGGTATCGGCGGTGTTAATCTGGGCGGATGTCAGTTTGCGAATGATTGTTTTTCTGGCCGGGCTGCAAAACATACCCAAATCCCTCTACGAAGCAGCTGAAATTGACGGAGCAAATAACCGGACAAAATTTTTTAAAATTACATTACCGATGCTTTCTCCCACGATATTTTTCGTGACACTGATGGAAATTATCGGGGTCTTCCAAATTTTCGATTTTATCTATTTGATGATTCCGATGAACAGCAGCGGAATGCCGGCAGCCAGAAGTTTGGTAAGTTATTTTTACGAAGAAGCCTTCGTCCGCAATAACAGAGGATACGGTTCGGCTATTACGGTCATTCTGTTCGTTATCATTTTTATCATCACCATGATTCAAATGAAACTCCAGAAAAAATGGGTATTTACGGAGAGTTAGCCATGGAAAGATCACAAAAATTTTCAATCCGGAAACATCATATCGGAACTCATTTGGTCTTAATTCTGGCGGTAATTATCTCGATTGTTCCGTTCTTATGGATGATTCTGACTTCTTTCAAGACTTACGAAGAAAGCATCCGAATTCCATTAACCGTGTGGCCCGCTCAATGGAACCTTATCAACTATATAACGGTATGGAATAAGTTTCCTTTTCTCAATTTTTACTTCAATACTTTCTTTGTGATGGTGGTTGTCATCATCGGAGAATTGATTATCTCTTCGATGGCTGCCTATGCCTTTGCACGGCTGAATTTCCCTTTTAAAAATGCCATATTTATTTTTTGCCTGAGCCTGATGATGGTCCCGAGCCAGATCTTCTTGATTCCTCAATATGATCTGATGGTCAAAGCCGGATTGAACGATACGTTAATCGCATTAATTCTGCCGCGATTATTCAATGTTTTCAGCGTCTTCATGTTACGACAGTTTTTTATGACGCTGCCGCGGGAATTAGATGATGCCGCCAAAATCGACGGCTGCGGATTTTTCGGCATTTATTATCAAATTCTTTTACCGCTTTTAAAACCCGCTTTGGTTTCGGTGGCGATTTTATCCGGACTCTCTACCTGGAAAGACCTGCTTTGGCCTTTGATCGTCAACAATTCTATGGAAAAATACACGCTGTCAGCCGGATTGGCTCTGTTGATCGGTGAGCATACCACCATCTACCCTCACGTAATGGCCGGAAGTTTCTTGGCGGTTTGGCCGATGATTCTTCTGTATTTCCTGGCTCAAAAGCAATTTGTAGAAGGAATCGCTTTTTCGGGGATAAAGGGATAGAAGGATTCTCGACAGGATTTTTATCGTTTTCTCCTTCCGAAACAGAAGAGCTGAAAATTCTATGATAGAATTTTCAGCTCTTCTGCGGAGAAGGTGGGATTCGAACCCACGGTAGTCAAAAGACTACAACGGTTTTCGAGACCGCCCCGTTCAACCACTCCGGCACCTCTCCATTTCTTGCTTGAGCAATTATACTACATGGAATCTTCTGTTTCTTGCAGTCCTTTGAATTCTGTCCCGTTTTCTGAAATTTGAGCCTTGTCTTATAATAACAGCGATATGGATGAATTTTCTTCCTCGACACATGAGAACTTGCCGGTACATAAAGCCGCCGTGATTTATGATCGTCTGATTGAGAATTTCGGCGTTCCAAATTGGCCGAAAATGGCGCCTCTGGATGAAATGATCAACACGATTTTGTCGCAAAACACAAACGATCGCAATCGCGATTCGGCATTTGTGAGTTTACGTCAC
>JALHEL010000324.1 GCA_022837205.1 Leptolinea sp. | reverse complement strand
GGTAGAAAAGCCGTGAAAATATTGAAAGAATCATTACGGAACAAGCTGTCCCCATAAAAAATCCGCTTAAAAATCGAATCATTTCCTGATCTTTATATACTGGTCGCAATCCGAATAACGGAAGTAAAAAGGACGCATTCAAACTGTCTGTAAGGTAAAAAAGAAGGCTCAAGCCAACATAAATGCAGAGGGGTTTCGAAAATAAATTTATCGATTTACGAAGAGGAAAGGACCAAAGTGCTGCCAGCAAAATACCGACATACAAGCCGGTGCATCGATAGCAAAAAGTAAATTGATTTGTACCGGCAAATGGTGAGCGCTCCGGGTTCTGGTGGCAGAAAGCGTAACCGATCAAAAAAAGATGATGAGAAGTATCACCGGGTATGAATTGAAACCAAACCGCAGCCAACGCAATCAGGACGATTAAAATGACGAATGTATATCGGGTTGTTTTTATCATTCGGAACTTTGTATGTCCTGTTGAATATCGGCTATATCGGCAATTTTCGGCTGCAAAATCTGAATGAAATCACCCGTTGATAGAAGGATGGATAATCCGCGCCGGCCTCCGGAAACTGAGATTTTTTCCTGATCCCTGATAGTTTCATGAACCCAAATTTGAAACCCTTTATGATACAACGCAAAAGGAGAAATCCCTCCGGCTTCAAGACCGGTTAAAATTTCAGCTTCATGTTGCGTGACGATGGCCGCTTTTTTTTCACCAATCGCCGACGCTAATTTTTTTAAATTTACTTCATAGGGTGCCGGAATGATACAAAGCAAATATTTTTTCCGGATCGGATTAAATGCGACGATTGTTTTATATACAATCATAGGATCCAAGTGATAGAGAGCGGCTGTCTCCATCGCGCTTCGCCGAACCGGTTCAGATTCAAAAACCTGAAAATCGATTTTTTTTGAAGAAAGGAATCGAATAACATTGTTCGTAGTAGTCATCGAAAAAATTATCCTTTGAAAAAATAAATCGGATTGGAATAAATCCATCCTCTCAACTTGTTTTTATAGGGTAAATAACATTCGACTCGATAATAGCCGGGTTCTGTAATTGTTATCGGAACCGATTGAACACTTTCCCATTGTTTATACACTTTTCCGTTGCTGATTAATCGGCAGATAGATTTTTCCGGAATTCGAATCTTTAATGTAGCACTATTCCCAATCGGAATTCGTGCTCCCGAATAATATATGCCGGTTTCTGTATCGGCTCGAAAACTGAAGCCTGCAGTGGAAGTGATCATATCCGCCCCTACAAAAAAACAGCCATTTCGTAAGGCTGCATAAATAACTTTTTTGTCTTCTTCAACATCACCGACTAATGGTTTGGGAATATAAACATGGTTATTTAATGCACGACAGGTCAATTCATAGTCAAAGATCTTAAAAGTTTTCGGACCGACTTTTTTTTGAAAGCGATGAGAATCCGATCCTGCGAATCCGCTGACTCTGTATCCCATGGATAATAATTCATCCCATTTTGCAAGTGTGTTTTCATCTGCTCCCATCTGAAAATTAATCGGCCGTAAATAGTGGCCCGGTAATGAAAAGAAATTTGTGACACCGCATTTGAACTGGCTCATAAAGTTGTATATTTCTAAACCCGAAAAATCATGTGCGCTCCAGTCAGACCAAGGAAAACTTTTCATATGCAACTGCTTTTTTGCATTTTCGAAAGGATGAGCCAGTATTGTTATCCCACCTTCTTTATTGACCGAATCGATGACTGTTTGCGGATCGGATGCAGCGGATGCATACTCTCGTGAACTGTTTAAAATAATCAGGTGATTACCGGGGACTCCGATAGGATCATTTATTTCCTCACCGATTAACAATAATAATTTATTTCCCTCCCGGTAATAATAGGAATCTTTACCCCGAACGACTACATTATGATCTGTAATGATAAGGACATCGATTTTTGCGTTTAAACCCGCTTGTGCGATCTCGTAGTAATTTCCCGTACCATCTGAAATATCCGAATGATTATGTAAGTTTACTGTGATTTCTTCCATTTGCGCCGGACAATAACACAACCTCTCTCATTCTTCTTGCCGTTTTCATGTAATATAGATATAATCATACCGTTAAGATTTTGCGGGAGGGGATGAATGAAAAACTTTTTAGATATTGCGCTCATTATAACTTCGATAGCGACGGTCATTTGTGTCGTATTACAGAACCGCGGCAGCGGTTTGGGAAGTATTGCGGGTGGAGAACCCGGTGCCGTTTTTTCTGCCCGAAGAGGGATTGAAAAAGTACTTTTTTACATGACCATCGGATTTAGCGCCCTTTTAATAATTTTCGTTCTCGTCAGAATTCTTGCTTTCTAATTCACTCAGGTTCAAGGGTGTCTCAAATATCGAGAGACACCCTTTTTTTCGATTTTTAGACTTTTACTCACAAAATATTAATCAAAAGATAAAAAGTAATGAGATTCATAGCCGATACAGGTAAAATAGTCTTATGAAAAAAATCAGATGGCAGTTGGTAATTATTTT
>JALHEL010000323.1 GCA_022837205.1 Leptolinea sp. | reverse complement strand
CAAAAAAGCATCCCTTTGAACGACAAATCGCTTATGAATTCCTCTGCCGATCTCCCCTTTTTCATCAAAGACACTGACCTCAAAGGTCAGCATGCGGCGGTCGATTTCGATCAGCGTGCTCTCGCAGGAAATTTTCATTCCCAGCGGAGAAGGGGCGAGGTGCTCGACATCTAATCGGACCCCGACCGTTGTTGTACCGGGCTCAAGATACGGCTGCACACTCTCAAGCGCGGCGGATTCCATTAATGCAATCATAGCCGGGGTACCGTAGACTTGCAAATCTCCGCTGCCGAGATGGGCGGCGGTATTTTCGTTTGTGACCGTCTCCGTTTTTGTGCCTTTTATACCGATATTCAGCATTGTTTCATCCTTTCTGATTTAATCTTTCAACAGCCAATCTTCCGCCTGCTTAAAATCTTCGAACAAACGGAACATTTGTCCGCGGTTTGTTTCGATCATGAAATCCTTGAATTTTCCGCGGACTTTCGCGGACTCGATCACCGCAGCCGCTCGAATCCGATAGTTGACAAGTTTTTGTAAGACCAATCCCGTCAATTGTGTGGAAAGATCATAAAACGCATCCGAAAGTGCCTCAGGCGGCAGCAACAAACGGTTCGTGTCGTTTTCAATACACGCGGACACTAACGCCAACCCATCCTTTTCGTTATTGATCTTGCCGGAAATGACTTTCACATAATCTTTCCCGTTTTTTTGTACTTTTATCGTTTCCATTTTCATATCATATTCTTTCTTTCGGCATGCATCAGATTCATCGGGTAGGAGCGGAAGCGCTTCCGATCGCACCTTTTCAACCCAAAACAATTCGGACTCGTAGAACCGGCGGATGTTATCCGTCGTTAACTTTGACAATATTGCCTGGTAAGGAGTGGGATCGGCGAGCGGAGTTTCATCCGATAACATCGCAATTATTCCTTCGATTTCGTCCGCATATCGATCCAGCAAAGATTCTGCCTCGGTCTTCGAGAGATCTCCGCCGAACAGTAATTGGATCGAGAAAGGTTTGCGAATTTCCGGCATTTCAGGAAAATCCCGGGAAAGTCTTTGCAACTCTTTTTTACCGTTTTCGGTGATCGAATAGACCTTTTTCAACGGAAGCGTATCCTTCTTTTCGACCTCGCCAACCACAAAATCCTCTTTTTCAAGCTCCGCAAGCGTGCGATAGACTTGATTATTGTTTCCGGACCAATAAAGCAGAGGCGAACGGACCATCGCTTTTTTAAGATCATAACCGGACAAGCGGGTATTCTGCAGCAATCCCAATATGGCATATCGGATATCCAATTCCGTTTCTCCTTTCAAGATATATGTTAATAATAACATATTATCTTTATGCAATCAAAAAATCGGTCCGAGAGAATTTCTTCGGTTAAATGATCTGCTGTTTCGGAATTCGGATTTTCCCCAATTTATCAGAAAAATATTGATTTTAAAATTGAATCGGGTAAAATCAAAAAGGTACACATTTTTCTGTAAATTGTTGGCGAATTGAGCGTTTGTACCGACTTAATCGAATTATTTAAGCTTGCATCGGGAGAAAAATCGATGACGAAATATATTTTTGTGACGGGAGGTGTGGTTTCCGGTTTAGGGAAAGGAATTACCGCCGCATCTCTCGGCAGATTGTTAAAAGCGCGGGGTCTGAAAGTGGCTGCACAAAAACTGGATCCGTATATCAACGTAGACCCCGGAACAATGAGCCCGTTTCAGCACGGAGAAGTCTTTGTGACAGAGGACGGTGCGGAGACGGATTTGGATTTGGGACATTATGAACGGTTTATCGATGAGGATCTTAACAAATATTCCAATTTAACGACCGGCAAGGTTTACTGGAATGTCCTGAATAAAGAACGGAACGGTGAATATCTCGGTGAGACGATTCAGGTGATCCCGCATATCACGAATGAAATCAAATCCTTTGTCTATTCCGTCGGACAGAAAACAAACGCCGATGTGGTAATAACCGAAATCGGCGGAACCGCGGGGGATATCGAGAGCCAGCCGTTTCTGGAAGCGATTCGTCAGATCGGTTTGGAAGTCGGTCAGGAGAACTGTCTGTTTATTCATGTGACATTGGTTCCTTATCTCAAGAGTTCCGGAGAGCAGAAATCCAAACCGACGCAGCATTCCGTCCGTGAATTACAATCGATGGGAATTTTCCCGAAAATTATTGTTTTGCGCTGCGATGAACCGATCGAGCCCGGGATCGTTCAGAAGATTTCGTTGTTCTGTAACGTTAAACCGGATTGTGTGATCGAAAATCAAACGATTCCGGTGCTTTATGAAGCACCGATTATGCTTGAAAAGAGCCATTTTTCCGAAATTGTCTGCCGGGAATTGAATATAAACGCTCCGGACATCAATCTGACCGAGTGGAATAAAATGCTGGATCGGATCCGTCTCTGTGACAAGGTCGTCAAGATCGGTCTGGTTGGGAAATATGTCAAACTGCATGACGCCTACCTTTCCGTGATGGAAGCGTTACAGCATGCCGGATATGAATTGGG
>JALHEL010000322.1 GCA_022837205.1 Leptolinea sp. | reverse complement strand
ATCGCGGTTATTCCACCGCTCATCGGTGGCGGTTCTTGGAGCCCATGGCTTTATCGCGGATTGGTTTTTTTGGTCATATCATGTCCTTGCGCACTGGTCATTTCCATTCCGTTGGGGTTCATCGGCGGGATCGGGAAAGCTTCCAAAAAAGGAATTCTGGTCAAAGGATCCGATTATTTGGAAGCGTTGAATAACGTCAGTATCGCAGCTTTTGACAAGACCGGAACATTGACAAAAGGAACCTACAATGTCACCAAAGTGCTGCCTGCGCCCGGATTCTCCGAAAGTTATCTGTTGGAAACCGCAGCGTATGCGGAAGCTTACGCCACCCATCCCATCGCAAAATCAATCCTGCGTGCTTACGGAAAAGATATCGATTTCAACCGAATTGAAGAAACGGAAGAGATTGCCGGGCAGGGAATTCGAGCCTCCGTTCAAGGGAAAAAAGTCCTGATCGGAAATCGAAAAATGATGGAAGGAGCCGGTATCACACCATCGCAGGTCACCGAAAACGGAACCGTCATTGATGTGGCGATTGACGGGATATTTGCCGGAAGCCTGATTATTTCGGATGAAGTGAAAGAGGACAGTCTCTCAGCATTAAAGAGATTGAAAACCCTCGGTGTCAGAGAACTGGTAATGTTGACCGGTGACAAAAGATCCGTCGCTGAGGAAGTCGGTAAAAAATTAGGGATCGATCGGATTTACAGTGAACTGTTGCCGGATCAAAAAGTTGAAATCGTCGAACAATTGTTACGCGAAAAACCGGAGAAGACTACGCTGATGTTTGTCGGCGACGGGATGAACGACGCACCGGTTCTGGCACTGGCCGATATCGGGATCGCCATGGGAAAGCTCGGATCCGATGCGGCAATCGAAGCGGCGGATGTGGTCATTTTGACGGATGAACCTTCCAGATTACCGGCTTTGATCGAAATCGCCAGAAAAACTCATCGGATTGTCGAAGAAAATATCATATTGGCGATTTCGATCAAAGTATTAATTATGACTTTCGGAGCCGCCGGCATCGCCGGCATGTGGATGGCCGTTTTTGCGGACGTGGGAGTGATGTTGGTTGCCGTCCTGAATTCCCTCAGAATATTAAAATAAGGACGCCGTCAATCGTTTTTCCGCTCCTTTTCCGCAGCTTTGATTTTTCGATGAGCCTCGATACACATTCGGGTAAAACCTTTAATTTGATACCAGGCGTTTTGATGACTTCGTTCATCCCCGTAAATCGTCGAAATCGGTACCCAACCGATTTCCCATCCTTGAGCCAGGCAAATGACAATCATTTCCACCAAAAAGTTATATCCGGCTTCTTTGGATTCCAACAGAAGCGGTATTAGTTCTTTATCCACCAATCGATAGCCCGATTGATTATCGGGCAGATCCTGACCTACGGCATGAGAAAGCAGAAATTTACCAATGGTATTGGTAAATCGCCTGAATAACGGCATCTGTCTATAATCCCGATATCCGATGATCATTTTTGGATGATCCTGTTCATATTTATCGATAAATCGAACAATTTCTGACGGAGCATGTTGCCCATCTGAGTCTAACAGGATAACCGCATCGAACCCGTGTTCCAGCGCCCAAGCCAACCCTTCTTTTGTCGTCTGTCCCACACCGCAGTTATATCCTCGGGATAAAACCGTAACACCTTCCGCTTCGGCTAAAGCTTTGGTCTGATCGACCGATCCGTCATCCACCACAACGATATCATCAATATAATGCTTCAGTTCGCGAACCACTTGGGAGATATGTTTTTCTTCGTTATAAGCCGGTAAGACCGCTACCAGTTTTGCCATGCCTTTTCCCTTCCTTCATCTGATTGATCTTTTTCGGATCCCGGACTCTTCACAATCTTTGTCATAAAAAAGATTTCGACCCGAATCGCCGCCCGTTTATCCCTTTTGCAACGGAAATATTTTTATCGCACCAGCTTCCCGAGCCGGACAGACAGTCAGGCATAATCCGCAACCGTTGCATTTTTCGGTTTCGACATGAGGAAAAATTTGACCGGTTTGAAGATCCGCCATCTGTTCGAAAGCCTGATATGGACAAGCGCTGACACAACGGTAACAACGAATACATTGAGAAGGGTCCACGCGTGCCACCCCGATTTTGGCCTGCTGTTTTTGAGTGACAGTGAACTGCGGGATCGCTCCGCTCGGACAAACCTGACCGCACCGGTTACAATCCGGCCGGCAGAAATTGGCGCTGAGATCCACGATCGGGGTCAGTGCGGCGGTCCAATCGCCTTTTCCTAAAGAAGGTTTTATGATTTTTTGGGGACATGCCGCAATGCACTGCCCGCAGCGCGTGCACAGCGACAGGAACTGTTTTATGCCGTCGTTTGCGGCGTCGCGAACAGCACCCGGAGGAAGGAGCGTTTCCGCCGTCGCCGGTTGAGAATTTACCGAATTCATCCCCGCAAAAATCGCGGCTGCGGCAGCAGCCGCCCCGCCGATTCCCAACAATTCGCGGCGGTCCGGATCAAATTCATGACTTTTAAAGATTTTTTCACCATGAAACCGGATAACATATTT
>JALHEL010000321.1 GCA_022837205.1 Leptolinea sp. | reverse complement strand
TTACCGCTCATTTCAGATATCATCGTTGGCGTTGCCGGTTCTCCGATTTCTTTTATAGCGGCAACTATTTCTTTTCTCGATTCGCTCAATAGAACTTCCCTTGCGTCGCCGGCAAACTCCCACCCGGGAGCCAGCCATGAAAGCCCTATGTCGTCGTCTTCCTCAAAGTTTCGCCCAGTTCGTTTGAGAATTCCTTGTTTGACTCCACGGTCTCGATAAAGACTTAGTAACCCATCGACGGTCGCCGCCAGCCCCATAGACCCGCTCAAGCTTTCTAACCAGTCGCTCTCTTTCCCGCCGCCTTTTTTGAGATGGTGGACTAGCAATATTGATGTCGAGTAACGGTCAGCTAACTTTTTTATCGGCGACACAAGCTCAACGTCGCTTTCGTAAGCGTTTTTTTGTCTGTTCCCATTCGGCTTGGTTTTTCCCCAAGTGTCGATGATTACCAGTCTTGCGTCGCTATGGGTCGCTAGCCATTGGTCGAGCAGGAGCAACCCTTGACCGTCGAGTTGAGGAAACTCGGTTGTTAAAAATAGGTTGTTTGGAATTTTTCTGTGATCTTCAAGAAAATATGAAAGTCTTTTCTGTAGGCTATACGCCGAATCTTCCAAGCTAATATAAAGAACACTTCCTTTTTCCGTTCGATTCCTTTTTCCGTTCGATGCTCTAGGAATGGCTGACCCGTTGCCACGGATAAAGCGAGTTGCAGACAAAGGAAGGATTTCCCAACTTTTGGTGGCGACGCTAAAACGCTCAAGCCGGCGGGAATCATGTTTTGAACCGCCCATTCTGGAGCGGGAATGGACATTTTCATCAAGTCGCTTGCGCTGATTGCCGAGATGGTTTTATCGACTGGCTTTTCTCGGAGAAATTCACCCCAGCTTCTATTGATAGTTTCTTCTATTAAAAAAGTCGTTTCGCCGTCGAGTTGGAGATTGGCAAGTTCGGCTCGGATTGTTTGCCGTGCTAGCTCGAGATTGAACCCTTCACCGAAAAGCTCCTTGCACTTTTTTTGAACGCTCTCTTGGATGGACGATGGGTTGTTTTCGATTTGTGTTTGAAGTTCGGTTTGTAGTGGTTCGCCGTCCCATTCCTCGCACCGCCCGACCAGCTCCAGAAATTCTTCCTTGCCGTGTCCTTTTTTCAGCCAATCGAAAACATCCTCTTTTTGTTGAAGGTTGGGCAAGTTCAGAACTTTCACGTTGCACCCACGCTGTTTCAAATCTGTTGCCACCTCGCAAGCATGCCGCCGCCCGGGCTCGTCGTTATCCGGGATGATAATAACGTTTATTCCTTTCTGGAAATACTGACCGCAATTGCCCCATTTTCCGGAACCGCCGCTATTTGTGGTAGCGACCAAACCCAGTCCTCGCAAGGCTTCAACGCACTTTTCACCTTCGACGATGAAGATTGGTTGGTTGCTCTTCTGAGCTTCGAGAACTTCTGGAAGGCGATAGGGGATCCTTGTAACGCCACGCATGGAGTTTATTCGCTTGCCGTCGGGGCTGATTGCCCTTTGGAAGATCCGCTTGCCGTTTACGTCATCGAGCCGAACGACCTCGTAAAGTGGCTGACCGTCGGCATTTTCGTACGTATAAATAGTTTGCCGTGCTGGAATTTTTTCCTTTCCATTCCAAGGAGTGGGAACGCCGCACAGCTCACAAAGTTTTTTTATTGAGCCGGAATCGCCGCTCGAATGGCAATACCAACAGCCATCGGCAACATTAAGGCTGAACGAAGGGGTTTTGTCGCCGTGCTTGTGGTTGTGGCTTGGGATGGGGCAAGAGCAATAAATTTGATCGCCGTCGACTCTTAGGTTCTTGGGCTGAATTTCACGCTCGAACCAAGCTCGGATGTCATCGGCGGTCAAGCCGATTTCTCGTAGGGATAGCATTATGCCGCCGCCTTTCGAGCGAGATACCAAGGTTCGGGGTCGCCGCTCAAAAGTTCACATTTTGAAAGTTCAATGATTATTCTTTTTACTCCTGCCAATCGTCGCCGTGGAGCGGCTTCGAGCTTTTGAGTGGAAGTTTTCCAAATTCTGAAAGCCTTGCCGTCTCGCTCGTCGAGAATAATAATCCGAACGCCCATTCGAATGAGCTCCTCGAAAAGCTCCTCATCGACGGCGTGAGCCCTATAATTAAAAATCCCGAGCCGGTCTTTTTTCTGCTCGAACTTTAAGAAGCTATCATCGTAAACAAACCCGTAAGGGGTACCTTTATCGTTGTAGAATATTCGAGTTGGGGTGGTTTCTTTTTGGAAGTTTTGGATAGCGCTATGCATGGGCGACACCTCCGTTTTGGATGGAGGAGTCGTTTTGTGGAAGGGGTTTTACTATTTGCCGGTGATGATCCGGGTCGGGGTCGTCGCTGTCGGGGTCGTCGTCGCCGCTTGAGCCGCCGGAGGTGTCGTTTTTCATTCGGATAAAAATAATTGGAGATACGATTTTTTTAACTCTGTTTATGGCTTTTTTTATAAAAACATTGGGGTTGCTAGCGTCGCACCAAAAATCTTTCGCAAGTTTAAAAAGATCTCGCACGGTTTGGGGGTTTCTGTTTTTGTCTCGAGACGCTTTAACGTGAGCCTGCATTAATTGAAACTTGGCGGCTCGTGGATTTGGATTCTTTTCGATTGATCCTGTTGTTTCGCAAAAAGCCTGACAAAGTGGATTTTTTTCTAAAGCTTTTCCTACTTTTTTCATTTTTTCGCTTAGCTTTCTAAAATTTTCTTGTAATTCTGGGGTTAAAGCGATTGCCGTTGTCATGAAATTTCTCCTTTCCATTCTTAAATTTTTCTTTCAATTTCTGTATCGTGGAGATTTCGCACCACGCAGAATATAAAAGGTTTCGAGTCAACGCCGCCGATTCAAGCCTTGTCGCCATTTCGTCCATTCTGTCACCTCACTTTCGTTCTAAAGTCCTGTATCAATATGGTTCTTGAGTCCTATTGCTATACAACAATAGCGTTTATAATGGTAAGTAGAGGTGTTATGTGGTTTGAAGAGTTACTATGTTCCTAACTCCCTATTATACCATATTTCCCCCTGGCTCCAACCCCAAATAATTTCTAGCTTGTGCACCACCCGCCCCCGCCTAGCCCCGAATAATCTTGAATGGAGGGTAAAAAGTATAGGCTAGCTCGCTTTTACGGCTGATTGCTTGCTGTTGTTGCTGATATTTGCTCCTGACCCCCATTCAAAGATATTGTCCTAAAAGCCGGCACAATTCTTACCCCTTTCGCAAGAATGTGCTATAATTATTTAAGTAATGTTGACAATTGAAGTATCCGCTTGGGTTGTAGTACAATCATAGTTAGGTGGTCAACTTTGAAGAAAAAAAGACAGCAACTCCCTTACATTCAGTAATTGCAAGGTGTTGCGTTGCTGTTGGGGTTGGTTGTAACTATCACCTGCATGGGGTGCAGGTGGTCGGAGGTTCGAATCCTCTCGTCCCGACCATGGATAAGTAAGCGGGGTATTTACCCCGCTTTTTTGTTTTGTAGACA
>JALHEL010000320.1 GCA_022837205.1 Leptolinea sp. | reverse complement strand
GGCGTGCACCGAGCTGACATAAATCATTCGGCTGATCGATTTTTCTTTGGAAAGCTCCAATATATTTTGGGTACCGATTACATTGACATCATAAACCGAATGATTATAAGAAGATGCAATCGTAACAATTCCGGCACAATGAATCAGGATTTGCGGTCTTCCGGCCGGATTATTGAAAAATGTGCCTAAAGACTGTTTTTCTCGGACATCTCCCGAAACCCGTTCAACTTCTTCCGGCAAAACCTCAGCCGACCGATCGCCGGGTAAAATTAATGCCCGTACGGTTTTCCCTTCTCGGACTAATTTTCGGACGATCGTACTTCCGAGATGCCCGGCGGCACCCGTAACCAAATATTGAGGTTCCATCATTTTTTCTTTCTGCTTGAATCAATCAACGTTGGTTTAATTCTACATCATCAAAAGCGGAAGATGTCAACCCAGACGGATGGGGTGTTCGGTTCGCTTTCGGAGAAGAGAAAATGAATTTTATGACTAAAGTATTGATTGACAGAATGCCTCCGATTCTTTATACTTTTGTTGCAAAGTTTCATAAAGTTTATATGTCTATTTATCAAAGATGGAGGGAATATATGAGTAGAAAATTGTTTGTTGCCTTGATAGCCTGCATCTTGCTTTTTTCGATGGCAGCTGTTGTATATGCCGAAGATGTGACTATCACGATGGTGGAATCGCTCACCAGTCCGGAAAGAACCGCGATTTTACGTGAAATTGCGGACAAATATGAAGCGGCTAACCCCGGCGTAAAAATTGAGATTATTTCACCTCCCCTGGAACAGGCAGATGCGAAAATAACCCAAATGCTGTTAAATAAGAGCGATGTCGATGTGGTTGAAGTTCGGGATTCGACATTGACTCAGTTTGGAACGAACGGCTGGCTCGCCGATCTTGCCCCTTATCTTGAGAAGTGGGATGAAAAAGATACCCTGACGAGCGCGGCTACCCAGGTAATTACTCAATTCAATCATACAGCTTATCTGATCCCCTATGGTTTCTACCAGAGAGGCTTGTATTATCGAAAAGATTGGTTTAAGGAAGCCGGGCTGGATGTACCCAAAACCTGGCAGGATATTTATGATGCCGGTTTAAAGCTGACGGATCCCTCAAAGAACCGATACGGATGGTCATTCCGCGGCGGAACACGCGGCTATCAATATGCGGATACGGTCTACTGGGCTTATACCGGAGTCGATAAATTGGCGGATCCGAACGCCGGTTACTTCCTGAAGGACGGGGACGGAAAGACAATCTTCACCTTGCCGGAAGTGAAAGAGGCGCTTCATTTTTATAAGAGTATCTATAAAGATATTTCGCCGAAGGACTCCATCGCTTGGGGTTTTTCCGAAATGGTACAGGGATTTGTCGGCGGCACAACCGCCATGTTGATTCAGGATCCCGAAGTGATCGCTACCTGCTCCAAGGATATGTCTGAAGATCAATGGGATTTGGCTCCGTTTCCGATTGGTCCGTCGGGTGAAGCGGTATTCCCCAACGGCTTCGGAGGATGGGGAATGACTTCCTTCTCCAAACATCCCGATGTCGCAGCCGATTTCCTGCTGTTCCTTTCCAATTCGGAAAATAATACCTATTTTGCGAAGAATTACTCCACCATTCCGATTCATATCAACGCGGCGGATATGGATCCGTATTTCTCCGAAGGGAAGTTTGCCATGTATATGGAAATGGCAAAACAACCGGATGTTTATCGTTATGCCACAGAACCGCAAATGTATGAGGCCTTCTCACAATTCAACAGCGAAGTGGATCAGTGGTACCAAAACTATCTGACCGACCAGATCACCGATGACGAATTATTGGCTTATCTGGATAATTACTGGACCGAAGCCTATAAAAACGAAGGCAAGAAGTGGTAAGAATTAATTATCCGGAATAATTATCGGTTCGGTTAAAATGAAAGAGGCTGCCTTCCACCTTTTGTATCAGGAATGCCGAGGCAGCCTTCTTTTATGCCGGGAGGTTCAATATGAAAACAAAACAAAAATTAGCCGGTAGCAAGAATCGATTTATTTTTTTCATGCTCTTGCCGGCTTTGATCTTACCGCTGATTTTTACCTATTATCCGATGATCAAAGGCTCTTTGATGGCATTTCAAAGCTACAATTTGATGAATGTCACCAATATTAAATGGATCGGATTGGGTAATTTTCAAAAGTTATTCGCAAATACACCGGGGAACATTTTTTATACCATCTTAAAAAATACCGCGATATGGGTGATTGTATCTTTGTTTTTCCAATTTACCATCGGTTTTGCCTTGGCTTTATTGTTGCGTAAAAAATTTCGCGGTTCATCCGTTTATCAGGGATTGATTTTCTTTCCCTGGGCAGTTTCGGGATTCTTGATCGGAATCATGTGGCGCTGGATGTTCAACGGCACCTCGGGCGTCATTAATGATATCTTGTTGCGGATCGGAATTATCCATTCTCCGATCGCCTGGTTGGCGAGTAAAGATACTGCGCTCCTTTCAGTCATTATCGCCAATATCTGGTATGGAATTCCGTTCTTCACAATTATGATTACCGCCGCTTTACGCGGTG
>JALHEL010000021.1 GCA_022837205.1 Leptolinea sp. | reverse complement strand
ATTTCTTCTGTCGGTGTTTCCTCTTTCGGCTCTTCGGTTATTTCTTCTGTCGGTGTTTCCTCTTTTGGCTCCTCGGTTATTTCTTCTGTCGGTGTTTCCCCTTTCGGCTCTTCGCTTTCATCGACGACCGGAGTTGTCTCGGTTAAAACAGGCGTTTCTTCGGCATCACCTTTCCCGGTATCCGTTGGCGTTTCGCTCTTATCGGTATCAGCCCCGGTCGGATTTTCCTGCGTAACGGTCGACGTCTCTTCCATATCGTCACCAACCTTCGGTGAAGCCTTGGCATCCGCGGTCGAAGTCTCGGTCACCTCTTTTTTATTGAGGCCCGATTCGAAATTTTTTAAAGAGGCACCGTCGATTTTCGAATTCGGAGCTTTGGGAGTCGTTTGCGGAGAAACCGTGACTTTCCCATTGGCTTGAGGAGAAGATGATGCTGTCATCAAAAACACCTTATAATCGGAAAAGGTATACCCCATCGGATTCTGTTCTGCGTCATAGCAAAGATCCGTGTCAATCGAATTTACGGCGTTTCGTTGAACTCCCTCAAGATCATAACAGACCACTGCCGCAGCCGGTTGCAAAATCGGATTGGCAGCGCCTGAAAAAATCGATAAAATAACGATCAACAAAAGGGAGTAAACTCCCATCCAATTCTTTCTTCTCATAATTCCCTCCAATTTCTATACGAATATTGAGGGGCTTTCGTTCCCTTAAAAAAGTTGTTTTTGTTGTTTTGTTCAGTGGGGAAAAAGTCCAAAATCCGTCTCTCCTTTGATTTCATTATATCCAAAGCGCTGTGATTCGCATCTTATGGAAACTTAAGTTTTTCTTAACTCAGGGTCTAATTGGCCATTTTGAACGGATTCCTTCTCGCGACAATACAGCGCGATTAGTTCATTTCGTGTTTCGACCTGCATTCGAATTTTCGCATTTTCAATGTGATATTTAATCGTCTCGGGACTCAGCGTCAAAGCGACTGCGATCTGATTGACCGTTTTCCCCCGAATCAGCAGTTCCAGCACGTTGATTTCTTGTTGCGTCAGGTATCTGATCATGGATTTGCGACTACGTAACCCCACTACCACCCAACCTTCGATTTCCACACACTTCACCGGATCGCTTCGAAACGGCAGCGCAAACACGCCGTTCTGAATATCGGAAAGGATTTGTACCGGGTCTGCATCATTCTCACCAAACAGAAAGTTGCTCCCATCAAGAATAAACAAAATCCGCGTCATGGTTCAGTTCCTTTGGCTTCAGGTTAATAATAGAAAATATTTTCTATTTTGATGTTCTACAAATATAGAGGATTTCAGCGGGATTGTCAATATCAAAAAGACCGCAGAAAAAAATTCTGCGGTCTTTTTGATTTGTCGGGGCACTGGGATTTGAACCCAGGGCCTCTTGCACCCCATGCAAGCGCGCTAGCCGGGCTGCGCTATGCCCCGAACAACGAGAATATTATACCCTGAAACATTTGTGCGACAAGAAATGATTTTGAAAGGTCTGATAAAAATAAAAAATTCAGAGCTTAAACAGATTGACAAATCGTCAATGAATAAGTACAATCACGTTTAACATTCCATAAAAAGAAATCTTATTCCGTTATACGGAATGGCAGGAATCAAAGATGCAATTAATCGACCGCGCTTGTCAAATCCTAACTATTTTGAGTTATCAACCGGAAGGCATGTCCGTTCTTGAATTATCCGAGAAAATCAATCTGGCGCCCAGCACAACCCATCGCATCCTGACCAGCCTGAAAGAGAACAAAATGGTTGTTCAGGATCAGGACAGTAAGAAATATCGGATCGGTTATAAAATCTTGTCTTTATGTGCGAATCTGAACGAAAGAAACACATTGATTACGGCCGCGAAACCTGTCATGAAACAACTTTCCAAATTGATCGACAAGACGATCGTTCTGTGTGTGATGGAAAATACCTATATTATGAATATCGCCTGCATCGAAAAAGCGGATTCGAATCTGTTTCTGGTAAAAATCGGCAGAGAACTTCCTTTATTTTCCACTTCAGCCGGCAGAGTTTTTTGCGCATTCATGGATCGGGAAAAGGTCCATTCTGTTTATGAATCCGTTCACGAACAAGCTTTGACTCCTTATACAAAAACATCTTGGGATGCCTTATGTTCGGAGATGGATCGGGTAAAGGAAAACGGGTATGCCTGTATCGACGAAGAATTGCAATTGGGAATCAAAGGGTACGCATGCCCAATCTTTGATATCAACGGAAAAGTCATTGCCGCGCTGGCGTTTTTGAGTACCAAAGCAAGTCTGCAAGATGCAGAGCCAATGATTCGGAGTCTGAAAGAAAGTGCGAAACAAATATCAACGGAGATCGGGTAGGAATCAATGGAATCCACAAATACGGTAAGTATCAAACATTTGGACAAAATATACAGCAACCTTTTGAAAGAGGATACGGTCGCGCTGAAGGATATTAATCTTGAAATCAAAAACGGTGAATTTCTCTCGATTATCGGTCCTTCCGGCTGCGGCAAATCCACTCTGTTAAAAGTCATCGGCGGATTGGAAAAACCGACCCGCGGCGAAATCGAATACCTTGATAAGGAAAACCGTTTGGGTTTTGTATTTCAGGATTCGGTTCTGCTGCCTTGGAAGAATGTCCGCGAAAACGCCGAATTTCCGCTGGTGATTCAAAAGAAACAGACGAAAGAAAATGAAGAACGGCTGGACGCGTTATTGGAACTGGCGGGTCTGACGGAATTTAAAACAGCTTTGCCGCGAGAATTATCCGGCGGCATGAAACAACGGGTTTCGATCGTCCGCGCGCTCTCCTATGATGCACCGCTTTTGTTAATGGATGAACCGTTCGGAGCTTTGGATGCGATTACACGCGATCATATGAACGAAGAATTATTAAATATTTGGACCCAAACAAAAAAGACGATTGTTTTTGTGACTCACAGCATCGGAGAAGCGGTATTCCTTGCCGATCGGGTAGTCGTCATGTCTACCCGACCCGGAACGATCAAGGAAATCGTTCCGATCGATTTATCGCGGCCCAGAAATTCCCAGACCAGGAACGACCCGAAATTCGGCGAATATACCGGTTATTTAAGAGGAATTATCGGATGAAGAAAGAGAACAAACTGTTAAAAATTCTTAAAGGTGCGGGGGAATATGCTTTTTCAATCAGTATATTCATTCTCGTATGGCATTTTTATGTCAGATGGAATGATGTTCCCGAATATATTTTGCCCAGTCCGGATAAAGTTTGGGTGAGTTTCGTGGATTTATTCCGCACCGGAACGGTCTGGCCCCACCTTTGGGCAACAACATACGAGGTAGTCCTCGGTTTTATCATCGGCAGTCTGATCGGAATGGCTCTCGGCTATCTGTTCACCAAAGTCGAACCGGTCAAGACCGCGCTGATGCCATACCTGATCTTCCTTCAGACCGCCCCGAAAATCGCGCTGGTACCGCTTTTTGTCGTTTGGTTCGGGATCGGTGTGGTTTCCAAAATTATTCTGATTATTACAATGGTTGTCTTTCCGGTTTTATCCGGGATGATGCTGGGGCTGGAATCCATTCCTACAGATGTGCGAAATTTGATGAAAGTCTTAAAAGCCACCAAATGGCAGGTTTTTTCTTTGGTCGAGATCCGGTATTCCTTGCCGAGCCTTTTTTCCAGTTTCAAGATCGGAATCGTACAGGCGGTCATCGGTGCGATCGTAGCGGAATGGATGTCCGGAAAGCAGGGCCTCGGCTATATTCTCACGTACGCTTCCTCAACCTATGAGGTTTCCATGTTGTTGGCCGGAATCGTCTTGACGATCATCCTGGGAATCGTAACCTACGAAATCATCAATATTTTTGAAAACAAAGCACTTTATTGGCATGAATCTAAAGAATAGGAAAGCAAAAATTTATGGAATATACATCCGCATCACAACCGTTGGTTGAAGGGAAAATGCCTCATATTTCCTGCGGCAGCGATGAAATCGGCAAAATAGTCTTATTGCCCGGGGATCCGGACCGCGTCGGTTATTTTTCGGAATTATGTGATGATTTCAAAATCGTCTCAAAGAATAGGGAGTTTACCGTCGGAACAGGCTTTTATCGTGGTTTAAAGATTTCCGTCTGCTCCACGGGAATCGGCGCGCCTTCCACCGAAATCGCGGTGATCCAACTGATCGCTTTGGGCGCGAAAGGTTTGATTCGAATCGGCGGAACCGGCGCAATTGACGAGCAGATCCCTTGTGGATCGATGATTATCAATACCGCTGCAATGCGTTTGGGGGGCGCCTCTGAGTTTTATGCTCCTAAAGAATATCCGGCGGTTGCATCGTTTGAGGTGATCGAATCATTGAAAAAAGCCTGTATGGAAAGAAATCAGCCGTTCACAATGGGAATTTGCGGATCGGTCGGTTCTTTTTACCACGGTCAGGGAAGAAGTACACCGTTTGAAACAAATTACGATGAAAAAGCAGCGCTGCAAAAATACATCGATCTGAATATTATCAATCTCGAGATGGAAGCGGAAACAATCTTTACTTTATCTTCGCTATATCATGTTTATGCCGGCAGTATTTGTTCCGTTCATTGCAATCGGATTACCGATCAATGGCTGTTGGAAAACCAACCTTCACAAAAGGAAATGTGTATGACAGCTCTGTTAGGAGCTTACTATCTGAATGAGTGTTACTTGGCAGGAAATAAATAAAGGAGAATTTATGAGTAAAAAATTATTGTTTATTGTCTGTGTTTTTGTAGTTCTTGCAGCTCTTACGGGTTGCAGCGGTACGACTCCGTCAGCCACGCCGGCGGTTGAAAAAAGTACGGTAACGGAACAAGCCGCGGAACCGACCGGTGCTGTCGAAAAAACCGCCGAAACGGTGAAACCGGCCGAAATTGCCGAAACCGCACCGTCTGAACCGACAAAAGCGGAAGAAGCCGTTCCGGCTGAAACTTCCGAAGCGGCCGCAACTACGGCGGAGCAACCGGTTGAAAAGAGTACGAAAGCATCTGAACTGACAACCGTCGCAATCCAGATTGACGGTTCGGCTGTCCCTTACTATGCTCCGTTGTATATCGCACAGGAAAAAGGGTTCTTTGCTGAAAACGGATTGAACGTTGAATTTTATTACGCCGCAGCGGCAGATATCGTAAAAAATGTCGCTTCCGGAAATGTAGAATTCGGTTTCCCGAATGCCGATGCCGTTGTCGCCGCGAGAGCGCAGGGAATTCCGATTAAAGTCGTCAACACCACTTATCAACAAGGCCTGGGCGCAATTATCTTCAATTCGAATTCCGGTATTAAATCTCCGGCAGACTTGAAAGGGAAAAAAGTAGCCGTTACCAGTCTCGGCAGCGCCAATTATTTCCAATTGGAAGCAGCCATGAAGAGCGTCGGAATGTCAATCGATGACGTTCAAGTCGAAATCGTCGGCACAGGCGCCATTTTGAACGCCTTGACGGAAGGTCAGGTAGATGCCATTGTCTTTTCAAAACTCAGAACCATCGAATTGAATTATGCCGGTTTTCCCGCCGCCGAAATCCCTTGCGATCAATTCCTGCCTTCCTTCGGAAATGTTCTTGTCGCGGGAGAAAAGCTCGTCAATGAAAAACCCGAAATCGTGCAGGGGTTCAATAAAGCGCTGATCAAAGGGATTGAATATGTTATTGACGGACATGTGGAAGAAGCCGTAGATTATTCCATTGAAAAGATGGCACCTACTTTCGCCGAAAAACGGGATGTTGTGATCAAAATCATCAACGAAGTATTTATCCCGACTTTATGGCAAAGCGACTATACCAAAGAGCACGGAATCGGCGCTTCCGATGTGAAAAAATGGCAGGCTTTGATTGACAGTTCCAAAGAATACGGAACAATCAAAGAATCTTTCGACGCCAAAGATTTATTGGTCTTAGATTAATCAAATGAGAGCGGGCATGTTTTATCGCAAACATCGGAAAGTCATCCTTCCTTTGGCGGTTCTCCCGATCGTTCTGATCATCTGGGAACTGTACGTCAGGATATTCAATGTGCCGAATTATCTGCTGCCCAAACCTTACGATCTGTTCGTTTCTCTGATCACCCTGTTCACCTCGGGAGGAGTATGGAAACATATCGCTGTTACCTTAAAAGAAATTTTAGTCGGATCGGTAATCGGAGCCGCGATCGGTTTGGTGCTGGGATACATTATGGCAAAAGTGAAGCTCATTGAAAAGATGGTGATGCCGTTTGTGATCATCGTGCAAACCGCCCCGAAAATATCACTGGCACCTTTATTCATCCTTTGGATGGGATTGGGCATCGAGTCCAAAGCGGCGTTGGTGATCCTGGTTGTTTCTTTTCCGATCATGATAAATGAAGTGACCGCCATCCGTTCCATCGACAAAAACGCCTATGATCTGATGAAGGTGCTGAAAGCCAACCGCTGGCAGGTTTTTCGACATATTGAGCTTCCTTACTCCATGGAGATGCTGCTCTCCGGAGTGAAACTGGCTTTGACTCAAGCCATGACCGGCGCCGTGATCGGAGAGATGATCGGCGCTAAAGCCGGCTTGGGATATTTATTGACCCTCGGCAGCGAGACTTATGATATCAAGATGATCCTGAATGCGGTGATTTTATTGAGTGTGATGGGTCTCTTGTTCTATCTGATTTCCGAATATATCGAAAGAAAAGCGTTGTATTGGAAGGAACTCGATCGGAGTGTCATCGGTTAAGATTTTTCTTTCAAGAAAAATCAGACGAGCCTTGTGAAAAGAAATTCCGCAAGGCTCGTTTCTTAATGAAAAATCCGATTTCCTTTTATTCTCCGGCAAGCGCCGCCATACCGAGTGTACAGACGACACAATGATCCAAGAATAATTCCTTGAGAATATGCTCATCGGCATCATGGACATTCATCGGTTCCGAACCGGGGAATTCCGGCCCGAATGCGACAAAATTCTTTCCGAGTGCTTTCGCATAAGTCCCGCCGCCGATCGTAAAAGCATCCGCTGTCTGATCGCCGGTTACCTGACGATAAACCGCCAATAATTTTTGCACTACCGGACTGTCCTTCGGAACATAATGCGGCTCCGCCGCTTCGGTTACCTCATAGGTTAAACCGAAGGCTTCCGCCATTTTCCGATAATTGGCATCCATTTCCGCCAAACTGAGTTTGACCGGATAGCGGATATCAATCGCCAGCCGGTGTTGTTCAGTGGAATAGATGATTCTGCCGAGATTCAGGCTCAAACTCCCGGATACATCATCGGACACCTTTAATCCCAATGAAGCGCCGTCCGTTTCTCTGCCGATCGATTCGGCTATAAAATGCATCATTTTGCCGGCCCTCTCTCCGAAAGCATTGCACAGGATTTTAGCTGCGGAGACAATCGCGTTAACCCCTTTCTCCGGCGTACTGCCGTGAGCGGCGTGTCCGCGGACAACCATTTTGATATTTCCTTTTGCATCATGCATAAACTGAGGCTCGTACCCTTCGGTATCTTCCGTTCGTATGGATTTTTTTAATTCGTCCGCAGAGACTTGCGAACCATCCAGAAGAACAACGCATTCCGCCGGAACAATATTAAAGGCATTTCCGCCGCTGATTTCCAAAATAGGAGTCTCTTCCGCCGGAAAAGACAGCCATGTCCAGAAGTTTCCCTTTTCACCGTGAATCAACGGATAATCCGCATCCGGTGTAAACCCGCAAGAGGGGACGGGCCGGTGCTGCGCATAATATTTCATACAGCCGGAACCCTGTTCTTCGTTTGTCCCGACAATCAATCGGATTTTTTTCTTAAGCGGCAAATTCAAATCTCTGATAATCCGCATTCCGTAAAGAGCGGCGATAACCGGTCCTTTATCATCCACAACACCTCTTCCGTAGATTCGGTCATTTTTGAATGTCAGCGTAAAGGGGTCATCCGTCCAACCGTCACCGGCTGGAACAATATCCAGATGAGCCATCACTCCGATCATTTCCTCCGCATCGCCCAGATCAATCGTCCCGGCATAATTATCGACATTTTCCACCGCAAATCCCATTCGTTCGCCTTGTCGAAGGGCAATCGATAATGCCCGGGCGGGTTCTTTGCCAAAAGGAAATTCCGTCGTTTCCTCCCCGCGAACGCTGTTGACGGCAACCAATGCCGCCAGATCCGCCATCATTTCATCCCAATATGCTTCGAACTTAGCCCGAATCTGCTCTTTCATCTCTGTCTCCTTGTAGGTGTAATATAGAAATTATAAATAGAATTTCAGATGAAAGGGTTGATTCCGACGTCGTTTGATGGGATGTTTCTCAAACGTTGACAAATTTCATTCGTTACCCCACAAAAAAAAGGACTACTGTTTCATCGTCGGAATTGCTCCCTGCCGGTTTTTTCCGAATCCCCGACGCAATGGTAAAATCAAAATATGGATTATTTTGAAGAAAATCGATTCATTCCTTTCTCTGAGAATTTGAAATCTCCATTCCGGCACAATTTTTTATCTTCTTTGAACATTCCGTTCCGGACGGGTATCTGCGAATCCGAATCGGAGTGTTGCAAAAAGTTTTATTGAATCGGGAAAGATGAATATGGAAAAAAGATACGATACATGGGTTGAAATCGATCTGAATGCAATTCGGCATAACATTCAAACCATTGCGCTGATCGCCGGGAAACCGGTGATGGCGATTATCAAAGCCAATGCGTACGGGCATGGGATGATCCCTGTCGGAAAGGCGGCTATCGCGGCCGGTTGTCCGTTCGTGGCTGTCGCTCGTTTCGGCGAAGCACAGGAATTGCGACAAGCGGGAATTACCACGCCCATTCTGGTTCTCGGATATATTCATCCGAAAGATATCGAAGAAGCGGCTCGGGAAAGTATCCGCGCAACCCTTTTCAGCTACGAACAAATGAAACAATATGAAGAAGCGCTGCGCGGGACATGGAAAAAGTTACCCGTTCACGTCAAAGTGGATGTCGGTATGGGACGGTTGGGTGAGCAGGCTGAAGACGGGCTTCGTTTTCTCCAAAGCGCCGCTTCCTCCGCTGTTTTTGATGTCGAAGGGCTGTATTCCCATTTCTCAAAAGCCGATATGCTGGAAGACGACGCCACCGGCCTCCAATTCAGCCGTTTCGACCGGCTGATACGCGAAGCCGAAAAAGCCGGGTTGCGGCCCCGCATCGTCCATTTGGCAAATTCGGCGGGAGCCGTCTTTCATCCGGAAATCTGCAAATATGATATGGTAAGGGGCGGAATTGCGATCTATGGCTTGGACCCTTCGGACTCCGCCAGACTTTCACCCGACTTTCAACCGGCTTTATCCTGGAAAGCCGGCATTACATCCGTCAAAACTGTACCGGCCGGACAGGAAATCAGCTACTGCGGACGCTATAAAACACAAAAAGATAACTCCCGCATCGGCGTTATTCCGGTCGGATACGCGGACGGATTCGGACGAATCTTGGAAAACAGGGTATTGGTTCACGGTCGACGGGTTCCGGTTTTGGGAACGGTTTGCATGGACCAATGTATGATCGACCTCAATGAAGTGCCCGACGCCGTGACCGGCGACGAAGCGGTCATCCTCGGTTCGCAGGGTGATGACCGGATCAGTGCGGAAGAGTTGGGAGCTCGCTGGCATACGATTAATTATGATGTGGTTTGCGGTATCGCCGAGCGGGTTACCCGTCTTTACACGCCGGAACTCTCTTAATCCCTTTCGGGAGGAAAACTTTTTTGGAACCGCTTTTTGAATGGAAATTACCCTCAAAAATCCCCTTGGATGTGCTTGAGCAACTTGCATCTTTCCCGCGCGTCCAACAACGTTTGCTCTATAATCGCGGTATCAGAGATTCCGTCG
Organism: Leptolinea sp.; assembly: GCA_022837205.1. Taxonomy (GTDB): domain Bacteria; phylum Chloroflexota; class Anaerolineae; order Anaerolineales; family Anaerolineaceae; genus Flexilinea. The sequence continues at coordinate 3,092 of JALHEL010000021.1, read as the reverse complement.
GAGCAAACAGCTACTTACGCAGGCAGGGTTCACTTTATGATCCGTTCCTGCTGGATCAAATGAATCTTGCCGTAAAAACCATCCTTCAGGCAATCGATAGCCGTATGAAAATAGCAGTTTACGGCGACTATGACGTGGATGGTGTGACGGCATCCGCCCTGCTGATCCAGGTTTTAACCGCTCTGGGAGCGGAAGTTCGCGGTTACATCCCCAATCGATTCGAGGAAGGATACGGCGTTAATAAAGAGGCGCTGCATACCTTACATGAAGAAGGCATTGCACTGACCATTACTGTCGACTGCGGCATTCGCTCGCCCGAAGAAGCGCTTTTTGCCCGTTCGCTCGGAATGGAATTGATTATCACGGATCATCATGAACCGGGCGACACCATTCCCGAAGCGGCGGCGGTTATTTGCCCCAAAAAGCCTTCCGATTCTTATCCGGACAAAAACTTGGCAGGTGTCGGATTGGCGTATAAATTAGCGGAAGCATTATTAACAGCCCGCCCGGTCGCAGGGATCGCGGCCGAAGATTGGGAGGATTTTGTGGCTGTCGGGACGGTTGCGGATATGGTTTCACTGACCGGCGAAAATCGCAGTCTGGTCAAAAGCGGACTGCAAAAGTTGCGGGTTTCGTCGCGTCCCTGCATCCGAGCTTTAGCGGAAGTCTCGGGTATCCGAATGGCGGATATCAAAGCTTCGACGATCGGATTCTCATTTGGCCCGCGCCTGAACGCCGCCGGCCGGTTGGAAACGGCCAAACTGGCTTTTGATCTATTAATGAGTCGGACACTCAACGAAGCGCGCAGATTCGCCATCGAGTTGAATGATCAAAACCGCCAACGGCAGGAATTAACCAAACTGACTCAACGACAAGTGTTGGAAGAAATTAATCCCGCGCGGGTGCCCATTCTGATTTTCTCCGCAAAAGAAGAATTCAACCGCGGGGTTGTCGGATTGGCAGCCTCAAGGCTGGCGGAACATTTCTATCGTCCGGCTATCGTCGGCTCGATTAACGGCGATGAAATTCATGCGTCTTGCCGCAGCATTCTGGAATTCCATATTACCGATGCGCTCGATCAATGCGCGGACTTAATGGTAAAGCACGGCGGTCATGCCATGGCTGCCGGACTGACGATTAAAAAAGACAACTGGTCAATGTTTGTCGATAAGATGACAACGATCGCGACACAACGTCTGCAAGACCAACCGTTGAAGCCCGTCAAACAAGTCGATATGGAAATTCCGTTGGATTATCTGAAAGAAAACGTATTGGAACAAATCGCAGAAATGGAACCGTTTGGGATGGACAATCCGGAACCGCTCTTTTTGATCCGAAATCTGAAAGTCGCATCTTCCCGGATTATCGGGAATGACTTAAGTCATCTGCGGTTGAAGCTTATATCCGAAGACCAAATTACCGTCGACGCCGTCGCATTTCGGCAGGGTTGGCGCCGAAATGATTTGCCGGAACGGATCGATGTCTTAGGAACTTTTGAAAAAAATACCTGGAAGGATCAGCAAACCCTTCAACTCAATCTGGTTGATTTCCGTTCCGCGGTTTCGAATTGAAATCGTGAAATCCGCTCCGATTAATCCACGAACCGATATTTAATCAATGTCCATAAAGCGACAAAACCATCCTTGGCTTTGATTTTTTTGCCTTCGGTGTAATATCGCGGTGTAAAATCGATCGGAACCTCATAAATCCGAAATTTTCGTTTCAGAACCTTGGCAGTAAACTCGGGTTCAAAATCAAAACCATGCGCATGCAGCGGAATTTCACGTACCATAGAAACCTTGAATAATTTATAACCGGTTTCCATATCTGAAAGAATATTGTTATATAAGATATTTGTCGTAAAGGTCAGAATCTTATTGGCTACCATATTCCAGAAAAGAATCGGGCGACGGGCGGAGCCTAAAAAACGAGATCCATAAACCACATCCGCAATTCCGTCTTTGATCGGCTGCATCAATACCGGATAAAACTTGGGGTTGTATTCTAAATCGGCATCCTGAATGATCGCATATTCGCAGCGGGCGTTCAAAATCCCTTTTCGGACGGCAGCGCCTTTCCCCTCGTTTTTCTCACTTGTGATCACCCTTACCACCGGATCATCCTGATATTCTTTGAGAATTTCCTTCGTTCCGTCCGTTGAACCGTCATCCACAACCAAAATTTCATTTGCCAGACCCGTTTCTTTGACTTTGGAAATAATTTCGCGAAGTGTTTTCTCCTCGTTAAATACCGGCATGATCACTGTCAGATCCATTCAAATCCATCCTTAATTTTTTTGATTAGTATACCCGATAATTTGCCGGCAGCGTTTGTAAGATTTTTAGAGGATGGCACCCTCGCGGAGTATATTGACTATGTGGTGGAATGGCATCTTCGCAAAAAACATGATCATGTAGGGGATGGCGTCCCCGACGTCCCGTGAACGCGAAGCGTTCATGTAAATTGCCTTATTTACCAATGCTCATTCATATAAAACAATGTAGGGGATGATGTTCTTGCAATAAATATGACCATGTAGGGGACGGCGTCCCCGACGTCCCGTGAACGCAAAGCGTTCATGTATATTTCCAAATTCGTCGATATTCATCCTTCGAATAAACTATATGTATGGGATGGCGTTCTTACAATAAATATGACTATGTAGGGGATGGCGTCCCCGACATCCCGTGAACGCATAGCGTTCATGTATATTTCCAAATTCGTCGATATTCATCCATACAAAACAAACTTATGAATGGAATTATTACCATCCAAAATGACCGTTTCAAAACCATTCCAAATCAATATACTCTAATGGACATTCATTCCTAAAACAATTACAAAATATTTTGTGGACATTATTATTATGGATTGATATTTTTTATACTAATTTTACGGGACGTCGAGGACGCCATTCGTCACGATTGATTTTCACGGGACGCCGTCCCCTACATTTGGATTTCTTAGGCTGGCGAGGACGCCATTCGTCACGATTGATTTTTACGGGACGTCGATCGAGGACGCCGTCCCCTACAGTTGAATTCCTTAGGCTGGCGAGGATGCCGTCCACTACGATTTGATTTTCACGGGAC
>JALHEL010000319.1 GCA_022837205.1 Leptolinea sp. | reverse complement strand
AATCAACTGGATACCGGCTTCGATTCCTTGTCCGACATGGCTCCCGGGATGAAAATTATAATAATTCTCCGGCATATGTTCCATAATAGCCAGATCTTCCTTCATCACCATCAAAGCGAATTCATGTACACGTTCATCCGCTGCGCAGGGGTTTAGGGTATAAGGGGCATGGGCTAAAATCGGAGAAAAATCGTTTGATTTCATCAGACTTGTCAAATCTTCCATATCTTGAATATTCAATTCTTTGGTCTTCCAGCCTCGCGGGTTCCGCGTAAAGAATTGAAAAGTATTCGCATCGATACTGATAGCTTCTTTACCCATATGAAGATAACCTTGCGCAACCGACAGATGACAACCGATTTTCATTGAATTCATTTTGCCTCTTCTTCCTCTTTTGAACTATCGTCTTGTTTAGCGGGAATTTCGTCATATTTAATTTGGTCTGCGGTGAACTCCCTCCTCCCGACACATGGGATTTCAACAAGTACGGAATGTCTTAACGGAAAGATTTCGACAACCTTCCCTTCACCCTGAGGAGTGATGACTTTTTTCTTCTTCTTGGGGAGGCTTTTCCGACATTCAGCATAATATTCATTTTCATATTCTAAACAACATCGCAATCGTCCGCACATTCCGGTAATTTCGGAAGGGGTAAGCGATATTCCTTGCTCTTTGGCCATCTTAATCGAAATACTGCTGAAATCAGTCAGAAAAGAAGAGCAACAACGACATGGAATTCCACATGCTCCCATGCCTCCGATAACTTTTGCGACATCTCGAGGACCAATTTGTTTGATTTCTATATTATTGATTGAGAAACTTTTTTGGATATCATATTTCAATGATTTCAAATCGACTTTTTCTTCCGTCGGACTTGAATAAGTTAAGATCATATAAGATCCGTCATAATTAAATTCAGCATTCAGTATTCGAATATCTTTTAGATTTAATTCCGCCGCTCTTTTTTCGCAATATTCCAATACTTCTTTTTTCCGTAAATTCCAAAATTCATTCGATACTAATTCTCCTGCGGTCGCAATTCTTTCCACTTTTTTTAAGGGTTCATCTTTCATTTCATAATCTTGATAAATTTTAACGACCTCACCGATTTGTTTTCCCTTACACGTTTCAACTACAACCAGATCTTTCAGATGGATTTCATCCAAACCGGTCGCATCAAAATTGTAAATTTTTGATAGTTTTCCAAATCGAATGCCGACTACTACCGGATTGCTATTTCCTGCCATATCACCTCGAGTAAGAACTTATTTTATTATCAGCGTTTTTGTGCCAAAGTGAATAAACCAATAATAATTCCTAAAATCGCGCAGGAGACAATAATCAATCCCATCGGGACGGAGCTTTCATAGGTACTGCTGCTTTGCGGAAAAGTAGGAATTGCTAAAGGAGCAGGTTGCGTAAAAGTCGGAAGACGGGTCGGCTCCACTGTTATGATAAATTGTGCCGCTAAAGTTGGATCAATGGTATTTGTAACACGAGGAGTAGGCGTATTGGGTATGGTCACAATCGGCAAATCACCCAAATAATCAACATAAGTCGAATAAACCCAAGCGTATCCCCCCGGAGCTCCCGGATATTCTATCAGCAGCCAAGTTCCCCCTTCGGTACGCCCTTTTGCCACGGCTTTTTGGCCGATCACCATCGTCCCGACTTTATCATATTCTGTACCGGGACCCGCCCTTAAATTAATTTGAGGATTCGCCGGATCATTCTTAACCGTAACGACTACACCTTGATCGGTACCGGTTACCGTAGGAATGCTCAGCGTAGGAATTTGGGCTTGAACAGAGTTATTATTTATTAATATATATATTGCCGTTATTATTAATAGGATAAATGGTTTAGATACAATTTTTTCTAAATATTTTTGAACATTTTTCACAAAATAAAATCCCATATCATTTTTTTCGAAGTTAATTTTACTATATTTCATTTGAACAACTCTTCGGAAATATTCAGGTGTTTCTCTTATTTTTTAGAAATCTTGTTATAATCTAGGGAATGTTTTATAAATTTTAATTCCATCGAAAAGGTTTCAATGAAGTTTGAACCGATTAACAAAATTCCTGGATTCAAGATCGGCCACGCACAAGATTCGGAAGCACTTACGGGATGCACGGTTATTCTTTGCGATGAAGGTTGTGTCGGCGGCGTTGATCAACGAGGCGGATCACCCGGCACAAGAGAGACCGATTTACTACGCCCCCTCCATATGGTTGAAACTGTTAATGCGATTTTACTTACGGGAGGCTCTGCTTTTGGGTTAGATGCAGCCGGAGGCGTCATGAAATACCTTGAAGAGCATCATCAAGGTGTAAATGTCGGACCGACTGTCGTTCCGATCGTTCCGACTGCGGTTCTGATGGATCTTACGATCGGGAGTTATTCGATCCGACCCGATCAAGCGATGGGATATCAGGCTTGTTTGAATGCTTCGGCAGATAGAACCGGCGGAACGGTTGGAAAAATATTGGGAATGGATCATTGTATGAAGGGAGGAATCGGCCACGCCGCATGCGAACTCGAACCGGGGATTTGGGTAGGGGCGATTGTCGCGGTTAATTCATTGGGTGATGTAGTGGATCCAAATAATCGTAACATTCTCGCCGGTGCCCAACTGGTCGACGAATCCGCAGCAGACAAAAATAACAAAATATTATTTGCGGATACGCTGTCAATCTTGTCCGGAAAAACAAATCAAAAATCTTTAGAAACTGTTCCGGTAAATAATACCGTTATCGGTTGTGTTTTGACAAACGTAAAGCTTTCAAAAGACGAGGCAAACAAATTGGCTCAATGCGGACAGAATGGATTGGTTCTCAGTATTCAACCCGCTCATACTATGTTTGACGGGGAT
>JALHEL010000318.1:841-3445 GCA_022837205.1 Leptolinea sp. | reverse complement strand
AACAAAAAAGAAACGAAAGAGTCTCGCAGAAATCTCTGATGAAGCAGGAGACCAATTTGCAAAGTGGGTGGAAGCAAAAATCGTATCAATTGCTGCTAAACGTCCCAATTTACGATCCAAAATAAATGAATTAAACGCAGCAGATAAGACCGATCAAATACAAAAGGCCATTAAAAATTTTTTTGGTACGCTCTTCCGGTGGAAATAAAATTTTTTAACAATGATCAAGGAATAATTAATTCATAATGGCCGTAATCGAACAAGATTTGAATGATACTCAAGATTTTGATGATGAAGATGAAATCCGCCGTCTGATTTTAGAAGCGGAAGAAAATCAAGTCTGGTTGGAAGAGTCGGGAGATGAGATCCCTGTTGAAAAGTATGAAAATAGGAGATTTGAACAGAAACAATTTATGAAAACCGAAATTATCAGCTCCGAAAAACAATACCAAGGACATGTTTTTACGGTTTCAAAATTAAATGTGCGATTGCCGAACGGAAAAATAAGACATTATGATTTAGTTGAACATGTCCCTGCGGTGACTATCGTACCGGTAACCAACGACGGGAAATTGATTTTTGTGCGCCAATTTCGAATGGGGGCGAATCAAGAAATTCTTGAGCTACCGGCCGGAATATTGAACGGAGAAAACGGAGACGAGCAGCCGCTTTTGGCTGCACAACGGGAATGCCAGGAAGAAACCGGATATGAATCCCGTACCATAAAACGAATCGGTGGTTTTTATATGACGCCCGGCTATTGTACAGAGTTTATTCATGTTTATCTTGCTCAAGATTTGGTGTGGAATCCGCTGCCTCAAGATGAAGACGAATTTCTAAAAACAGAGCTGATTCCGATTGAGGATGCCTATCGGATGGCTGAAAATGGGGAATTGAACGATGTCAAGACGATTGCATCTTTATTAATGGCTCAAAAAGATATTCGCCGGAAAAATGAAAAATAAAGCCCACTTTTTTATTTTATTTCACTACCGATCCCAAACAGAAATGATTTAACCCCTAAAAAGAGGGTACAATTATAGAAGGTCCGGAAATGACATCCGATTCTGTTCGGTTGTCTGAATGTAGGACATGTTGCTGTTGATTAAGAATAGGGTCAACCTTGAATCATACCCAAACACAAATAATTATATTTTTAGGAGAATAATCCATGGCTCGAAAAAACATAACAATAGATGCCAATGAAGCGGTCGCATATGTGGCTTATCGGCTCAGCGAAGTCATTGCCATCTACCCAATAACTCCATCTTCACCGATCGGTGAACATGCTGATGAATGGGCAGCGAAAGGAGTCAAGAATCTCTGGAACACTGTCCCCAGCATCATGGAGATGCAGTCCGAAGGCGGGGCAGCCGGGGCTGTCCACGGTGCTTTAACGACCGGATCTTTAACGACGACTTTCACTGCGTCTCAAGGCTTGTTGCTGATGATTCCGAATATGTATAAAATCGCCGGAGAACTGACTTCAACCGTTTTCCATGTTACGGCGCGTGCGGTCGCCAGTCATGCTCTATCCATTTTCGGAGATCACAGTGACGTAATGGCAACTCGACAAACCGGCTTTGCTCTTCTGGCATCTAATTCTGTTCAGGAAGCGCAAGATATGGCGTTGATTGCTCATGCAGCGACTTTGAAAGCACGTGTTCCTTTCCTTCATTTCTTTGATGGCTTCCGAACTTCTCACGAAATCAGCAAGATCGAACAACTTGATGAAGAAACCATGAAAGCGATGATTGATGACGAATTAATTATCGCTCATCGTAATCGAGGTTTAAATCCGGAGCATCCTTTCATTCGCGGCACAGCTCAAAATCCCGATGTATTCTTCCAGGGTCGCGAAGCGGGAAATAAGTATTATGAAGCATGTCCGGGAATCGTCCAAGAGACGATGGATCAATTTGCGAAACTGACCGGTCGTTCTTATCATTTGTTTGATTATTACGGTGCAAAAGATGCCGAAACAGTAATTATTGCAATGGGTTCCGGCGTTGAAACGGCTACCGAAACCGCAAAATATCTCAGTTCAAAAGGCGAAAAACTGGGTGTTCTCGCTGTTCATCTGTATCGACCTTTTGATGCGGCAACCATGCTGAAAAGTCTGCCGGCGAGTGTTAAAAAGATTTGTGTTCTTGATCGAACAAAAGAACCGGGTTCTGCCGGTGAGCCCCTCTATTTGGATGTCGTAACCGCTGTATCCGAAGGCTTTACAAATGGGACTTTGCCGTTTGCGAAGATGCCGATTATTGTCGGCGGTCGGTACGGATTGGGCTCCAAAGATTTTACTCCCGCAATGGTTAAGGGCATTTTCGATGAATTATCCAAAGATAAACCGATGAATCATTTTTCCGTCGGCATCGAAGATGATGTTTCCGGAAGAAGTATTGCTTACGATAAAAATTTCTTGCTGCCGGAAGCCAAAACTGTCCGGTGCATGTTCTTCGGCTTAGGATCCGATGGTACCGTCGGAGCGAATAAAAACTCCATTAAGATTATCGGCGAAGAAACGAATAATTATGCACAAGGATATTTCGAATATGATTCCAAGAAATCCGGTTCTACTACAACCAGTCACCTGCGCTTTGG
>JALHEL010000318.1:428-820 GCA_022837205.1 Leptolinea sp. | reverse complement strand
GGTGAGAATGACGCAAATTTCTTGGCATTGCATATGTTCACTTTTCTTGAAAAGTTGGACATAACCCGTTTCGCTGCGAAGGGTGGAACATTCCTATTGAACTCGTTTTACGGTCCTGACGAAGTTTGGGATCATCTTCCCGCTGAAGTACAAAAAGATATTATTGACAAAGAATTAAAGTTCTATGTCATTGACGCTTTTTCGGTTGCGAATAAGACAGGCATGGGTGGAAGGATTAATACCATTATGCAGACCTGCTTTTTCGCAATTTCCGGTGTCTTGCCGCGCGATGAAGCAATCGAGGAAATTAAAAAGTCCATTACAAAAACATATGGGAAGAAAGGTGATAAAGTCGTCGCTCAGAACTTTGAAGCGGTTGATTCTACCCTTGC
>JALHEL010000318.1:0-415 GCA_022837205.1 Leptolinea sp. | reverse complement strand
GGAAGCACCTGAATTTGTTCAGAAGACCACAGCACCGATGATTGCCGCCCAAGGCGACAAATTGCCGGTTTCCGCCCTCCCTGAAGACGGAACTTATCCGTCGGGGACAAGCCAATGGGAGAAACGGAATATTGCGTTGGTTTCTCCGGTATGGGATCCGGCGACCTGTATCCAATGTGGAAAATGTTCCATGGTCTGTCCGCATGCGGTTATTCGACAAAAAGTTTATGATGCTTCTTATCTGAAGAATGCTCCGGAAACTTTCAAATCAGTCGATGCGAAGGGTTTTAAAGAATTTCCGGGAGCGAAATTCACCCTTCAGGTCTCGGTCGAAGATTGTACCGGCTGCGGTTTGTGTGTCTATACTTGCCCGGCAAAAAATAAGGAAAATCCGCAGTTGAAAGCCATAAATATG
>JALHEL010000317.1 GCA_022837205.1 Leptolinea sp. | reverse complement strand
TCAAGCCTTCGCAAACTCGGTAATCGAGGAAAAACCGGCAAAAATCGTTTATGCTCTGGCAGCTCCGTTTACCACAATTACCGATAATATCTCATTGCGGGATTTCTCGGATTTCTGGTCTGGGACTTCGGCTGCTCAACCGGAAACAATACACGGAAAACTTCTGATCGTCACATCCGACCCCGAAAGATTTAGAACACTTTTCGGCGAAGGGGATAAAAATCAGATCGAATTCGTCACGGATATCCATGCCGCTTTCGCTCAATCGATAAATAACGGGAATTGGCTTATCGTCCCTTTCGATCAGCTGGATGCGAGATTCAAAGTCATATCAATTGATGAGCAAAATCCCCTTCATAAAGATTTCAACGACAATTTATGGCCGCTGACGATTCGAATCAACGGGAATGAGAATATGACCGAACAAGATTGGGCAGCTGTTCAACCGCTCAATCGCGATCCATCGAAACTCACGACAATGATTTTAACCGGTGTCACCGCATTGGTTCGCGGTACCGCTGCTTATATGGATGTCTGGGGTCCCGAATATCCGGCTTCGAATATCGGCGATACGCTGCGCGAAGCAGATATCCTTCATGTCAACAATGAAGTTCCGTTCGCAAAAGTTTGTCAGCAAACCGAATCCGAACTGGCAAGGCTGGTTTTCTGCAGCAAAACATCAGCCTTGGAATTGCTGAAATCAATTGGAACAGATGTCGTTGAATTGGATGGAGATCATTTCCAAGATTATGGTGATGATGCAGTCTACTATACATTAAAGTTATACAAAGATGCAAACATTCCCTACTATGGCGGAGGAGCCAATCTAAAAGAAGCACAAAAGCCCCTAATTGTTGAGGACCATGGGAATAAGTTTGCTTTTATCGGCTGCAACGGCAAGGAAATAGGCTATGCGGTAGCATCGGATACTCGTCCGGGAGCTGCCCATTGTGATATTCCCTTAATAGTTTCTCAAATCAAAGAGCTAAAAGCCTCCGGTATTCTTCCGATCGTCACTTTTCAACATATTGAACTGTACAAAATCTACCCCAATGAGGACATGGCCGCGGATTTTAAAGCCGTCGCCGATGCCGGTGCGGTTATCGTCAGCGGCAGTCAATCCCACATTCCGATGGCTTTCGACATTTCAAAAGACTCGTTCATCCATTACGGACTCGGAAATTTATTCTTTGATCAGGCATTCTTCCTTCCGGAAACCAGCGAAGCTACAATGGACAGACATGTTTTTTATAACGGAAAACATATTAGTACGGAAATATTAACGATTAAATTTACAAATAACGCATTAAATCGGTTTATGACCGAATCCGAAAGAACCGCAGTCCTGAATCGCATTTTTGCGGAAAGTCATATAGAATTAGATCAGGATGAACGATAAGATTGATTACGAACCCGTTTCGAATGACAAAGCTCATTTGAAAAATGTCGCGGAATGGGAAGCATCAAAAGTTATAACCCCGGAAATTATGGAAACCGCTCGGAAAATATTGCTTCGGGTCATTGACGGCGCGGATGTTTTCAAGACGATTCGAGCAAATCCTGTGCCGAAACACGGAAATATTTCCAAAGATGCTTTGGTAAAAGCTTATCGAGAAATGGTGGCAAACGGAGAAATTCAGGAAGATCCGCACTTACTCGCTAAAATCCGAATGAAACCGAACCGCACTCTGAGCGGCGTCTCCACTGTGACCGTTTTAACCCGACCCTTCCCGTGTCCGGGAAACTGCATTTTTTGTCCCAATGACGCAAGAATGCCCAAGAGTTATCTTCCGGATGAACCGGGAGCTGCCAGGGCATTTCAGAACCATTTCGATCCTTTCGCACAGGTCCGATCCCGGTTGGACACCTATCAGGCGCTCGGTCATCCGACCGACAAAGTCGAATTATTAATCTTAGGCGGTTCTTGGACCAGTTATCCCGAAGATTACCAAGCTTGGTTTGTTCAACGGTGTTTAGACGCCATGAACGAAAGCGACTCGGAAAGTCTTCTGATCGCCCAGCAGCAAAATGAAACGGCAGCTCACCGAAATGTCGGATTGGTCGTTGAAACCAGACCCGATGAAATTACCGAATCGAATTTAAAATATCTGCGAAAATTGGGAGTGACAAAAATTCAAATCGGGATTCAAAGTCTTGATGATGAAATTCTCAATTTGAACCGCCGAGGTCATACCGTTCAACAGGCATTGGAGGCGAGTAAACTTTGCCGTGCTGCCGGCTTTAAACTGGTAATGCATTGGATGCCAAACCTTTTGGGAAGTACCCCTCAATCCGATCGAGAAGATTTTATGAGATTATGGGTTGAAGCAGACCAAGGCCTCGGATTTTGTCCCGACGAGCTGAAAATTTATCCCACACAACTGGTGGAGAATTCGGATTTATATGAGGTATGGCGGGCGGGAAAATATCTTCCGTATGATACAGAAACGTTGATCGATTTGATCGCCGGAATTAAGCCCTTTATTCCTCCCTATTGCCGGGTAAATCGAATTATCCGTGATATCCCTTCTCATCATATTGTCGCAGGGAATACCCGTTCAAGTCTGCGAATGGATATTCACCAGAGAATGGCTGAAAACGGGACCCGATGCAACTGCATCCGTTGCCGAGAAAT
>JALHEL010000316.1 GCA_022837205.1 Leptolinea sp. | reverse complement strand
GATCACCGAAAAACGGATTTTATTTTTATTGATTTTCCCGATAATTTTTGGAGATGCAGTGAAAGTTTGAAAATAATAACCGTAGCGGGAAAAAACTTGTTACATCAAAGAAATTACTGTTAATGCCGGATGCTTTGGGTTGTGACTTTTTGAATGCACGAATAGGAAAAAACGATCGAATGATTTCAGGCGTTTTCATTTTTTTTTACAAACCGATGGAATTGGTATTCTATAATGCGCTTACCTGTCCCGAATCGGAAAAGATTTTCATCGGAACGATGGATCGGCTTGAATGCCTTATGAATTCGGGTAAGAACCATATTCGATCAGCATAAACTTTAAACGGACAATTAATGGAGAATTGCGGAAATGAATGTTTTTAAAAGTACTATCTATAAATATCTTGGAGGAACGTGCCAATACGTAATACCTCTGTATCAACGAATTTACAATTGGGAATACGAGCAATGCATGCGCCTTTGGAGTGATATTTTGGACATTAAGAAAAAGCATAAGGAAGGGCATTTTATCGGTTCTATTGTCCGCGTTAATGAAGATTCGCCGGCGGGAATGTCTCGCGCTGTAATTATTGACGGTCAGCAACGGCTTACTACGTTGACTTTACTCCTCATCGCTTTGCGCGATTATGCGAAAAAACATCCCTACTGCGGATTGAATCCGAATAAGATTCATGACACTTTACTGGTGAATCCATATGAAGATGGCAATAACAAATACAAACTGATTCTCACTCAATCCGACAAAGATGCTCTGATAAAAAAGATTGAAGATGTCTCAATTTCCGGAACTTTAAAATCACGTGTACTTGACAATTATATTTTCTTTGCCGAACAAATCAGCAGATCGGAAATTTCTCCTACCGATTTGTACGATGCAATTGACAGACTGCAAATTGTAGATATTGTCCTTGACTACCAAAATGACAATCCGCAGGCAATTTTTGAAAGCTTAAACTCGACAGGAGTTAATTTAAAAGATTCCGACCTTATCCGAAATTATCTGCTGATGGGGTTGAGCACTGCGGAACAGGAACAAATTTACAACCTTAGTTGGCGGCCGATGGAACTTCTTTTTGACTATGAACACCAAAGCGAGGTGCTTGATAATTTTTTCCGTGATTACCTCACGATGAAATTCGGCAGAATCCCGAATAAGGCTGAAGTTTACAAGGAATTCAAAAGCTATCATGAAAACAGCGGTCTGAATATTCGCGAACTTTGTCAAGATATTTACCGAATCGCCAAATACTATACTGATATGTATTTTGTGCGAAGTGATGATATTCTTTTAAAATCACTATATCATGACATGAAAGCGATCCGAATGGAAGTCGCTTATCCGTTCTTGTTGAAAGTTCACGATGATTACGATTCAGGCTTGATAAATATCGAGGAACTGCGCGAAATTATTCACTTATGTATCAGCTACGTTATGCGGCGTGCTGTCTGCGATATACCGACAAATTCGCTGAATAAAACTTTTGCCACCATGAAAAATGACATTAAAACAGATGATTATCTGAATTCGGTGAAAGCATATTTTGTTTTACTCGAGTCTTATAAGGAATTTCCGAATGACGAAAGATTTATTTCCGCATTCTTGACAAGGGATATTTATAATATGAGCCGTTGTCGTTATATTCTCGGATCGCTCGAGAATTATGAAAATAAATCGGTTGTATCTCCGGATAATTTGACAATCGAGCATATTATTCCGCAAAATCTGCATTTATCTGCCGAATGGATAGATTCTCTCGGCAGCAACTGGCGCGAAATTCAGAAGAAATACCTGAATACAATTGGTAACCTGACTTTGACTGCTTACAATCCGGAGATGAGCGACTCATCGTTTACCGAAAAACTTAACATGGAAGGCGGTTTCAAAGAAAGCGCACTTCGATTGAACAAATATGTGGTTTCCCAGTCCACGTGGGGTGAAAAGCAGATTACGGAACGTGCCGCGATACTTGGAGAATTGGCGAAAAAAGTGTGGCCGTATCCGACACTCAAAGATGAAGAACTTGCTCCATACTGTAAAAAGGTCGAAGAGATACCCCAATACTCTCTCGAAAGCTATAAGTTTTATAACGATCACAATCGAATCCTTTATGATAAATTGAATGCACGCATTCTCAATCTCGGACCTTTTGTGAAGCGCGAATTCAAGAAGACCTATATTGCGTATAAAGTTGATGTCAATTTTGTGGATGTGGTGATTGTGAGTACAACACTGCGACTAATAGTGAATATCAAATATGACGAGGTTGTTGATCCGAAAGGTATATGCAAAGATGTGACAAACCTTAGCAAGTGGGGTATCGGAAAAGTGAAAGTCATATTGGAAAACTTAGATGAATTGGATGATGTGATGGAGATTACCGAACAGGCATACAGACTACAGGTCGAAGAATAGAAGGCGGCAAATGATCGGTGCAATTATCGGCGATATCGTCGGTTCGCGTTTTGAATTCAAAAATCATCGCAGCAAAGACTTTGAGCTCTTTGGCAAAGGTTGCTTTGCTACGGATGATAGTATTATGACCCTTGCCGTAGCGAAGGCGATTATGGAAGCTTCCAAAATAAAGCCGCGATCGCTTCATGGCTATGATGACGAATTCTATTCGGTCCTC
>JALHEL010000020.1 GCA_022837205.1 Leptolinea sp. | reverse complement strand
GCTTTATTGGCATAGGATCCGTATCCGAAAGTAAACCCCAGATTATCGCGCAATTTATAGTATCCACGATAGTCTCCCGGAATGTTGGGGGCTTTTAGATCAATACTGATTTCGACGGTTTCGCCCGGATAAACGGGATTCGGTAAAAAGACGGGAGTTTTCCAGCCCATCGCATCTCCGCCGCTGAATATCAGGGAATATCCTTCATTCCAAACACAAGTGCCGCCGTTTTTCATGCTCCAGGTCTTTCGGAAAGAAGTTCCGGGATCCATTTCCGTATCGTCCGGAATCGTGATGTCATTTACGGAGCGAATTTTGTTGTTGCAATAAGGATTTTTTGTGATCTGGTTATAGTAGGATCCATAGCAGGCCGGATTACAGTAGTTTACATTGCAATTGTTGCAAGAATAGGCGACAGTGGCGCAGCTGTTGCTGACCGTTGATATCTTCACCCAAATCGGAACCTGACCGTTACAGCCTACACCGAATAATGTGCCGTCACTGCTTTGGAGCATCCAGTTTCCTTGAAATGTCCCGGCTGCATTGGGGGCCCTCAGAGGTACGGAAATATCCATCCAGTAACCGGGGGATACGGAATACGGAAAAGCAACCGATGAGGGTGCGCCTAAGGAATCTCCTCCGGAAAATACGAGACGGTAAGCTGTGGTCCAGGTGGTGGTCCCGGTATTTCGAATACGCCAGGTTTTGGTAAAGGAAGCGCCGGGAGCGATATAACTTCCATCCGGAACCGTCACATCCTTTACAAATTCGGCCCGATTGCAAGCATATGTGCATTGATTGCAGACTTGAGGACTGTAACTATAGGCATTGTTATAAGTATAGTTATAACTGTTGTTATAGTTATAGTTCCACGGTTGATCCATATTTCCCCAAAGAGGATTATTAAATCCGTAATAACCCTGAACGTCGGGAGATGCCTGAACCGCAATCACTCCAATCAAAACGGTGAATATTGCCATTGCTATGATTGTAAAAAATTGCTTTTTATACACAATTTCCTCCTCTTGGTCCCTATTGAAAATTCTCAAAATCAGCTTATATTCTCCGGTTCCCTGTATTTTTCCATGAAAGCTTTGAACCCGTTCCAACCGGAGAGAATCAATCAATTTGTTTTCAATAAGGTGCAAGATTCGTGCTAACTTTGCTTTTTCGGATTTTCGAGGAATATAAAATAAAAGCAAAGCCATCCTTAAATGAAAGGCTCTGCTTTTATTGTTGATTTTCCGCCGAAGATTTTAACGAAACAATCCTCAGTTCCAATCAGGCCAAGTCGGCCATGCCGGGGCTTGAGTTGTACTCCAATTCTGCCAGTTCACCGGAGTGGAAGGAACCGTGGGAGTGCATGGGCAATTACACGGATAAACGCAACAGCAATTCCCGTAACAACAGTTGTTGTAATAGACCGGTTGTTGGGTCTTTATTTCGACCCAGATCGGAACCTGACAAGTGGATCCGACACCGAAGGTGACGCCCGTATCCGACTGCAACTTCCAATTGCCGCGATAAGTCCCGCCTGTGGTGGGAGCGATAAGATTTACCGACAGATCCACCGTTTGGCCCGGAGCGACATTATATGGCATTGCGACCCATGACGGTCCGGACATTTGGCTCCCGCTTGAGAAGAATAACTTATAGTTGGTATTCCAAGTGGTTGTACCGTTGTTTCGAATCCGCCACGTTTTTGTAAATGAGCTTCCCGGAGCGATATAAGATCCATCCGGGACGGTGACATCGGCAATGAAAGATGCACATAATGACGGTTGCGGGGGGACATAATAGTTGCAACAACAATTATTCCATCCGCAGTTACACTGGTTCCAATTGCCGCAATTGTTTGGCCATGAATATTGGGTTGATCCGCTGGCATATGCCGCCCCAAAGCCTGCAAGCGAAATCACAACAACGGCGAAAATGATAATCAGATTTCTTTTTGACACGCAAACCTCCTTTTCGAAATATTTCCAATTCAACAATCCGAACTGAATACGGATTAAGGTGCAAGTTTTATACTGATTTCCTTTTATTTGATTTACTCGTCTTTCTTGCTGATCAATCTGCCTGAAAGAGCTATTCTAAGAACGTCTTAATCGACCCAAATGTTCCAAAACCGGATCGGAATAAAAAAAGGACTCTTTTTAAAAAAGAGCCCGACGAATAAAATGGAAAAATCTTAGATTACGCCATAACAAAACATGGCTCACCGTAAAGCTGTTCATGAACTTTTTCGAAAAGATTGCGAAACCGAACGTCACTTGACAGCAAAGAAGCAACACGCTCGCAACCGTGAATCACAGTGGAATGATCCCTTCCTCCCAATTCCTTGCCGATTTGGGGTAACGAAAGATTTTCTTCATTCCGTAAGAGGAACATGACCACTTGTCGAGATAAAGCGACATTTTTACATCGGTCTCTACTTAATATTTTTTCGGTCGGTACTCCGAAAACCTTTGAAACGACATTCAGAATCTGTTCAAGCGGTGTGGCATTTTGTTGGGGCAACAATTCCCCCAATGACATTAAGACTAAATCCTTATCCAAAGTTTTTCCGCACAAATCTGAAACAGCTAAAACCCGATTCAAAGCTCCTTCCAGTTCACGAACATTGTTCGGAAATTGCCTGGCAATCATTTCAAGAATATCTCTGGGTATGCTTTTGCCTACTTTTTCGGCTCTTACAGATAAAATTGCGATTCGGGTTTCCAAATCCGGAGTTTGCATATCGACCGTCAAGCCCCATTCAAAACGCGATCTCATCCGTTCATCCAATGTCGACATGGATTTCGGAGAACGATCGGAAGTGATAATGATCTGTTTATCCTGCTGATACAACGTATTGAAGGTATGGAAGAAAGCTTCCTGTGTGCTTTCTTTTCCGATGATGAATTGAATATCATCAATCAGCAATACATCAATGTTGCGATATTTCTCTCGGAAAGCCGTATTCTCATGTCGTTGAATCGAGTTGATAAAATCGTTGGTGAATTCTTCGGATGAGACATATAACACCGCTTTATTTTGATTCCGAATGATTTCATTTCCGATCGCATGGAGCAAATGCGTTTTCCCCAATCCGACTCCGCTGTAAATAAATAACGGGTTGTAAGCCGTCGCCGGCATTGCCGCGACAGCCCGTGAAGCCGCATAGGCAAGATTGTTGGACGGACCGACAATAAAATTATCAAAAGTATATCGGGGATTGATAGCCCCTTCCCGACAGACGGATTGAGATGCGGAAACTGTCGCGACAGCGGGTTGCGATAAAACCGTTTTTTCTTCCCGAATGGCATTAACATTCGATTCCAATACAAATTGGACAAATTGCTGCCCCTCCATTATTCCGGAAAGAATTCGAATCACCGTTTCTGTTAATCGTTGTTCTAACCAATCTCTTGTAAAGGTATTCGGAACGCTGATAAAAAAAGTATTGTTTTCATACTTAACAAATTCCGATTTTCCCATTAAAGTCGAAAAGGTTTGCTTATCCATCGTTATCTTCAGTTGGCCGATGGCTGCTTCCCACGCTTTTTCGGGGGTTATTTTATAAGTAGTTATCTTTGTTTCGTCAGTTTGAGCCATTTTTTTACCGTATAGAGACAATAAAACCACAATGTTACTTGTCTTGTGGCCGAAATTGTATAAAAAATATTTATGATTAAGTTCCAAAGAACTTATTATTGAGCTTGGTTCGAAATGTTTGCTTGTTTATCGAACTGAATTTATTCTAACATTAAGGTCTTCTTAATATTACCGAAAAACAACTTAAAAAAATCGAATTCTTTAAGGTTGATCAACCTTAAAGAAACTTCATCGCATTCCGAAATTATGCGTGTTTCGATCGATTCGCTTCTTTACTTTGGATATCATCAGCAAAATTTTCTCATATTCAGACAAGAAATCAGCTGAGGATTAATTCGCATAAATATTAGAACGTCTATTCAAATCAAAAAAATTTTAAGAATTACAAAGTGAATTGAAACAAATAATTGCCAGAAATTCGAATTAGCAAAAATCATTATCCGATCATCCGGGCTACAGTATTTCCCATCCTTACCGCATAATTCATTCCCCGATCCCAAGGGTAAATTTGGCTCATGGATGCTAAATATAACCCGTTAATCGGAGTCTCTATGGACGGAATGTGTTCGGATTGATTGATAAAAGGAATTGGTTGAGCATATTTTGCCGAGAATTTCCAACTGTTTATAACCCAATCCTCTTCAAAATTCGGGTTTATTTTCTTAAGCCCGGGTAAAACCCGTTGCAACAACTCATTTTTCGGAAGAGAGAAATATTCATGATCGGTCTCCAGATAATCTCCCGCATAAATGATGGTTTCGTTTCCGAAACGTTCTCGCGGAACAAAGTTGGTGTGCTCCACCAAAGAAAGAAAAGGAAACCCTTCACTCTTGGGGAGGTTATACCAATAATAACCTTCGGGGGAGAGAGGATGTTTCAACGATAAAACCATTACAACTGCGCCCATATTCTTCAGATCCAGTAAAGACTGACGATAATCGGCGGGTAAATCCGGTGATATAGCCGAAAAAGCCGCCGGCGATATCGTAGCAATAACCCGATCAAAATCGTCATTTTTTCCGTCTGCAGTTACTGTTATGGAAGATTCTTTTTGTCTCTTTATCTGTGTGACATTCGATTCAAAACGAATCTCCACACCGTTCGCAATCAACTTTTCGGAAAAAATATTGATGAAAGTCTGAAAGCCGCCACGAAAGGTTCCCAGAGATGTGGATCTGGAATGGATACGGGCCCAAAGCCATGCCATGTTGACTTCTTTTGCATATTTCTCACCGAATTTCCCAAGCATCATCGGTTCCCACATGGACCGGTAAACATGTTCTCCGGCATATTTGAGCATCCATTCTTCCGCGGTAACTTTTTCCATTTCTTTCCATGGACTAAAAAGTCGCAAATACAAACCGACAAAACCAAAACGGATTTTGCTTCCTAAGCCGAGGCCGGGGTAAAGG
Source organism: Leptolinea sp. (assembly GCA_022837205.1). GTDB lineage: Bacteria > Chloroflexota > Anaerolineae > Anaerolineales > Anaerolineaceae > Flexilinea. Next base: position 8,590 of record JALHEL010000020.1, on the reverse strand, counting down.
ATAGCCGACGGTATGGAATCAAAGGGATAAAACTTTCCCCGATAATACATGACTGTTTTAGGAGATCTGAATTCTACCGAATTTGATACCCCGAGATCTTTAAATAAAGAAAGAATATCCGAATCACCGGTGAAAATATGATGATAAAAGCATTCAACGGAATCCTGCCATTGAGGTTCACGAAATCCGCGGGCTAATCCGCCGGGTTCCTTTTCTTTTTCAAAAATGGTCACTTCGTGTCCCTGTTTTCTGAGATTCCAGGCTGCGGTCATGCCGGTCAGACCCGATCCGATAATTGCTATTTTCATAAATATCTCCCTACCGTTTTTTTAATCCCATACTTTATTAAGGTTTATTTTACTCTGCGTTTATCAGTTCCATTGGCAGATACGAGAATCATCCGTTAAAATGCATGTGTCGAAAATAATGAAGCGTAAGGAAAATCGTGCCCGAACAGTCATTCCCCTTTATTTTTATTCATTTGAATCAAAGCTGTGATTTTATTTCTCTTTTTAATTCATTGGTCAAACTCGGTGGAATACCGGTTGCTTTTTTGTCGGCAGAACCGGTGCGAACCGAAAATGAATTTATCCGATCTGTTCCCGTCGTTCCTTTCTCAGGAAATAACTTTCAGGAAGCTCTTGGAAATTTATTATTTCACTCGGAAAAAAATACCGGGCTCGAAAGCTTTTTTGTCATTTGTTCGGACGATGCGGTTATTTCAGATTCGGAATTGAATGAACAATTGGCATCGGCCCGAAAAAATCCGCAAGCCTTTTATCTATTGGAAATCTTAACGACCCAGGAATCCGTTGAAGATAATGGGATCGTCCGAATGATTCGGTGGATTCGAAGGAAATTGGAAGGTCCGAAGGCTTCCTTATGGATTATCCCGCCACAAGCGATCACCTCGGCAAATCCATATTCCGAAGATAAAAAGTTTTCCTTGTTCCCGTGGCTGTTGAAATGTGAGCGACAAGGCATCCCGATTTTTCTGACACAAGTAAATCGGAAAAATGACGGGGCTGTTGCGGTAAACAGCCTCCGCAGAATCAACCTGCTATTTTATACATTGAATACGTTTTTGCGTTATTCGGGAAGTTCTGTCCTTTCATTCCTCGTAGACAATACTGTTTTTTTTCTGGGTATACAAATCGGATTCGGCAATCTTTTGGCTTTGGTCACCGGCCGGGTAGCTTCGCTTCTGGTAAATTATTTCTTGCTGAAATCCGTTGTTTTTAAGCCGAAAAATGGAACGAAACGCTCTTTTGCAAAATATGTCGGCTTGGTGATTTTTTCAGGCTCCATTGTTTGGAGCTTGATCACTATCGGAGAAAAAATAATCCCTATTCATCCCATATTTTTGAAATTGGCGGCGGAGTTGGGGATGTTTTTCTTTAATTACTATGTTTCAAAGACTTTTATTTTTAATTAATTTTTTTGCAAGAATCTTTGTTGATTTTATATTCTTTCTTAATACCGACAACTTTCAATCAAATCATCGACGAATAGACGCAATATAATTAAAAGTGATGAAACGAAAAAAATATGCGGATGAATTAACCGAAGAAGAATTGCGATTCCGTTTGATGCAGAAAAAAACCATCGGACGAGATGCTCGTATCGCTTCCTATCGCGCTGGCGGTCGCGTGATGGACGCAGCGAATGCGCCGATCAATTCCGAATTGAAATGGAATTCCGACAGATCCGAAAAGGAAGTTCTCAAAACCGCACCGCCTCAGAAAAAATTCGACAAAATATTATTGGCAATTGAGCTGCTGGCGGTGGCCGGTGTCATTGTTATGCTGGTTATCGGTTCTCAAATTTTGCAAAACATCAATCGGGAATCGGCAAAATCTATGATTCTCCCCACTCTGACACCCACTCCGCTTATTCAGGCTGTTGTCTTGCCCGGCGGTCATACTCCTCCGGATGAAAGCGGTGTCGGTACCTTTAATGAAAGCGAAATTCCCGAGCATTTGCGCGGTATTGTTTCGGTAATGGCTCCTCAACCGACCATTCCCGCCGGTATGGAACAGGTCATTCGCCTCAGAATTCCGGCGATTAATGTCGATGCACCGGTCGTTTTGGGGGATGATTGGGAAGCGTTGAAAGCGGGGATCGGAATGAATCTTTACAGTGCGGCTCCGGGGAAAAACGGAAATATTATTCTTTCCGGTCATAATGATATTTATGGCCAAGTTTTTCGCGATTTGGATCAATTAATGCCCGGGGATCAAATCATCGTATTAACCGAAAAAAACGCTTATACTTATAGCGTCCAAAACATAGAAGTCGTTCTGCCGAATCAGGTGGAGGTTATGGCACAGACAACGGATCCGACTGTAACTTTGATTTCTTGCTATCCTTATTTGGTAGATGATAAAAGGATAGTTGTCACGGGGAAAATGCTATAGAAGAATAAATGCTTTGGGAGGGATTAATGGCAAAGAAAAATACGACAAAAGGGAAGGCACCGATTAAAACAACTGCTACCGCCGTTTCAAGCAGCGGGAATCTGCCGTTAGCGGCTCGTGCGCCGAAAGAAGAATTTAATCCGGATTATACTTACGTAATTCGAAATCTAAAGAAAATCGGAACATTGGCAGCTGTTTTTATCGCTATTCTGATCATATTGTCATTCATTATTTGATCGAATCCCGCGAATTTTTGTTTACAAATAATCATATGAGAGACCCGTTCGGCTTTTCAACCACGGGTGTTTTTATAAACAGACAATAATCCAATGCCGATTAATTTAAATCCGGTTCCCGCACGGATTGATCCGAAGGTTCTTGCGGCTCTTGCGAAGCCGCAAAGCGGGAACCCTTTCTCGCTTTCAGAAAAGATTGAAGACCGTTTTCGGGAGATGTTCTTTCCGGACGCCGCTTCTATTAATTTTTTTAATTGTTCACGGGAAGGGTTGTATGAAGTTGCTTTAAACAGTTTTGCAAGCGGACCGGTACTGATCGGAATGAACGGTCCCTTTTCTCAGCAATGGCAGACAATCGCAAAATCTTTGAATATCGATTCGGAGATTATCGATACCGCTTTCGGTTCCGGCTTTGACGAAGACCTGTTTGAAAAAGCACTTGATGAGGAATCCTATGCCGCTGTTTTTTTGGTCGAAATTGATCCGTTTACGGGGACACAAATTGATATTGCCGCATTATCGGGAATGATTCGGAAGAAGCTGCCCGATGCTTTGGTTATTGTAGATTGTTCTGCTTCTTTTGGAAGCGTTCGCGCATTAGATCTGAAGTCCGAAGCGGATGCGTTGTTAATCGGTTCCGAAATATCCTTAGGTTTACCGCCGGGATTGGGGACGGTCATTTTAGGCGAACGAGCAAATTTCAAATCCATCGGTTTTTCGGGAACCGGATGGAGCCTGAACTATGCAAGACAATTCCGTGATATCCATTCTAAAAGTTTTCGCTCTCTGATACCTTTTCAATTATTAAATGCTTTGGACAGGCAACTTGATTTGATTTTTTTGGAAGGGATTGAAAACCGAATTAAACGAATCGTAAGTCTATCCGAAAAAATGAAGGGGTGGGCAGATGCCAACCGGTTCGAAATTTTCACACGTCCCCAATTTCGCTCACCGACCGTTACGGTCTTAAAAAAACCGCTTCCTTTTACGGTTCAAAATCTGACGGATTTTTTAAGCTCTTACGGCATTATTATCGGGAACTGTCCGGATGATATGCGCGATGATTATTTTGTAATCGCTCATATGAACCAGACTACGGAAGAAGAAATAACTTTATTTTTGGACGTTTTAGACCGCTTTCTGGCTGATTATGATACGAAGAAAAGCATTCCGGTTGTCAGTAAACTTTCCTCTCAATAATAAAAATCCGCGATTATTCTTTATCGAAATCTTCTTTAATCACCTGAACGGTATTGGCGGCTCCCAATAATACACCGGGAATTGTTGCTCCCGGATGAGCTCCGTTACCGGCCAAATACAGATGGCGGATATCCCGGCAACGATTTGCCATTCGGATTTCCCCGTTTTTTTGTAATTCGGGTTGAAATGACAGAATGGATCCGGCATGGCTGCCCAACCTATTTTTAATAATAATCGGATCGAGATATTCTTCGACGATCAGATTTGTCCGAATATCGGTTAGAAAATAATTTTGAAGCAAGTCCAAGACATGATTTCGATAACTGTACGAAATATGATCCCAGGGATTGATACTCTCCAAATTGGGAACGGGAACGATTACGGAGAGCGCTTCACAACCGAACGGCGCGTTATCCGGGATGATTTTGGAAGCCATACGCAGGATCAGCAATGGATGATCCGAAAGGGTTTTTTGGTCAAAAAGTTCATTTAAAAATCGGTCGTAATCTTCTGGGAATAAGATATTTAAAGGAGCCAAAGGAGCTCTTTCCTGCAGGATACAACGGGTTCCGAGATGATAAACAAAGGCGCTGATGCCGGAAATTTTTGTCTTTGCCTGATTGACCGAATCATAGCGGGTTCGATCGGAATCGATTAAATATCGGTAAGTCGCAGCGGCATCCGCATCGGAAATTACCAAATCGCCTTGTTGAATCCTGCCGTCTTTTAGTCGTACACCGGAAACGGTATGATTGAATATTTGTATTTCGGATACCTCGGTCCCATAGAAGATCTCGCCTCCCGATTCTTGGAACAACCGTACAATCGCTTGAACCATGTTATCCATACCGCCGTCCGGGACGGCTGTTCCCCACCGTTGAAACATTTGTGAAAAAGCCCGAAAAAGATGGGTCGCGCTTTTGGGATTTCCGCCGCCGATTAATGGCCAAAAACCGAAAAGTTGCTGCAGTTCGGGAGTCTGAAATTTTTCATTTGCATATTCTTCACAAGTCTTCTGCGGGTTCATTCTACGCAGCCATAAATTCGTACGAAATCGAAAAGTGTTTTCATCAACTGGTCGACCGCAATAATCGAAAAAAATATCATCGAAAATCGCAGCGCTTTCCTCCGTAAAAGAATTAAAACCTTGCAAGTCTGCCCCGGATAACATAGGGTTCAGTTTTACGGTTTCGGCAGGGTTCGAATAAAGAGCAAAGCGCTTGAAATCAGGAAAAACCGCTTGGAATATCGGGTCGCAATCCCGAAATTTAAATGAATCGATTCTGCGTTTCCCCGCATATTCATAGAGCTGATCAAATAAAAAAGGGGCGGAGATATATTCCGCCCCCGTATTAAACGTAAATCCTTTCAAACGGATTGATCCGAGGCTCCCGCCCGCAAAATGGTTTTTCTCAAAAATCTTTACTTTGCAACCTTCGACAGCCAGCCTGATTCCGCAAGCCAGACCTCCCAAGCCGGCACCGATGATAATGACATTCAGCGGTTTCATGGAGAATCGATTAAATCACCTGTTGCAGGACGTCAATAGCACTTCGTGCGTTTGTCATGGTTGCCTGAGTTCCCATATGTCCCAAACGGAAGACCTTTCCGGCGATTTTTCCGTAACTTCCGCCGATACCCATTCCATAGGTTCGAACCTGTTGATCAAAAGCTTCAAAAGTTCGATCGGCGGGAACATAGACGGCCGTAACAGACGGTGATTGAATCGCTTCCGGTTTCGGAAACAGACGGTATCCGATTTCTGTCAAAGATTTCCTGACAAATTCAGCAACAACCTGATGGCGGGCAAAAACATTCGACAAACCTTCGTTGATCATCAGATCATCCAATACATCATTTAATGCCGCAATTCCCGGCCAATCCGGTGTATTGGGGTGGTCATGTTTCTGCGGGATATTGTGATAGGACCAAAATGCTTCATATCCCGCATAATCAACTTTCCGGATGATATCCCAGGCTTGCTCGCTTACCGAACAAAAACCGATAGTGGGAGGTAAAGAAAGCCCTTTTTGAGATCCGCCCATGACAATATCGGCATTCCATTTGTCCCCTTCAATTTCTGTACAAGCAACTGATGCTACCGCATCCACGATCATTATCGGGACATTGTATTTCTTCTTTAATTGTCCCACTTCAGAAATTGGGTTAAGCGTACCGGACGGTGTTTCGCAATGAACGATCGTAATGACCTTTGGTTGATAGGTTTTAATGGCGGATTCGATTCGATCCAAATCATGGACGGTTTCATCATAACCAAATTCAACCAGTTGAGCATCAGCGTGAATCGCCCGTGCCATGTCTGCAAAACCTTCTCCGAAAAATCCGGTACTGATTGCCAATACTTTTTCACCGGGAAGAACACAACTTTTAATGGCACCCCAGAGAATGGACATTGCCTCTCCGGATTGAATAATTACTTCCGATTGTGTCCCGAGCAAAATGCCCAGTTTTTTCCCGACGGTCTGATAAAGTTCAAAGAATTCATCTTCACAATATCCGGCACCGAAATCAGATGTCAAGGACCGATAAGCAACGGGAGTTACTCGAACCGGACCCGGGACCATCGGAATTTTGTAATTTTTCATTCGCAGGAACCGTCTTCGCAGCCGCTGCAGGATGAACAATCATGATGGATGTGTCCTGCTTTAAGTTCCCCTTCGGAGGCATCCCGAACTTCCACTATTTCGATATCAAATTTCAATTCTTTCCCGGCCAGCGGATGATTAAGGTCCACGATAACCGAATTTTCATTGAAATCCTGAATATAAGCTGTGTAAATTTGGTCGGATTCATCCTGTAAATGTAAAACGCTTCCGAGAGCCGGGATGTAATCTTCAGGGAATAAGGAACGATCCAACTCAACGATTGAATCCGGCATTAATTCGCCGTATCCGTCTTCCGGGGATACAATAACAGTTTTCTTTTCTCCGGGGAATAATCCGTTTAATTCATTTTCAAGACCGGGGATAATATTGTTATGACCGTGTAAATAAACCAAAGGATTATTTACATCAGCCGAATCGATCGGTTCTCCGTCAACCCATAATGTATAAGCAAGGCTGACAACCTTATTATTTCCAGCGGGAATTTTATTTTCCATTTAATAACTCCAATAAATTATTTCTGTTTCAGATCGTCTCGCTTCTTTTTTGCCCGATACAACATCAATCCCGCTACTGCGATTCCTGCTATCCAACCGTATGGGGGTAGCAGAATCCAAAATGCAAAGCCGAATGCCGCAGCCGTGCCCAAACAAAGCAACCAGTCTGTTAAATCCATCTTTTGATTATAACCTACCCGATCTTGACGAAGAAAAAGATAATAAATTTCTTATTTTTGAATTAAACGAAAAAGGCCGGTTCAAACGGAGGAGATTTTGATCGTTTTTATGAAAGCTCTTTGAATTTAGCCGGTCTGCTTATGCAATCGCCGGTCCAATGCATAAGTCAATCGCATACCTTCTTCGAGCGAAACTTTCGGTTCATAATTCAGTAATTTCCGAGCAAGGGTTAAATCAGCACACATTCGATCCGGTCCGCCGAGACGACGTTGGTTATAAACGATTTCGGGCTTTGAGCCGGTAATCTTGATTGCCAAATCCAGAACCTCCTGGACCGAAGTCTCGATGCCGCTGCCGATATTGATCACCAATTCTTGAGGATTTCTGATTTTGGAAGCCAGAATTAATGCCGTAACGACATCGTCGACATATACAAAGTCGCGGGTATTATGACCGTCCCCATGGACAATAACCGTTCCGCGTGCCGCAGATTGTTTTAAAAAAGTCGGAATAACCGGTGCATGGGTAAATGAAAAACCCTGTCGCGGACCGTAAGCATTGAAAATACGCAGACAAACAGCTTCCAACCCCCATAATCTTCCGATCGTATTAATGTAGTATTCAGAAGCTAATTTCGATACCGCATAGGGTGAAGCAGGTTTGGGCTTGGTTGTTTCCTCTTTTAAGGGCTGCTCTTTTTGAAATCCGTAAATGGTTCCGGATGAAGAAAAAATCATATGACGGATTCCGACATCTCGCATCGCTTCCAACAATGTTACCGTTCCTCCGACATTCACCTTTTCATACTCGCTCGGATATAAAATCGAATCGGGGACGATAACTTTTGCCGCCAGATGATAAACGCAATCAACCCCCTGAAGCAATTTCCAAAGGAGTTCCCGATCCGTGATATTTCCCCGCACTAACCGGACAGCCGGATCTAAGCCTTCCGCATTGCCGGCGGAAAAATCATCCAGACCGATAACCTCATTTCCTTCTTTGACGAGTTGGTTGGCAAGCGGTGTTCCGAGAAAACCTGCCACTCCAGAAACGAAAAGTGAAACTGACAATAAAAGCGTTTATAAACGATATAGAAAAATCCGAAAAATAGGAAGCGGTTCAGACGGATTCGATGATTTTCTTCACTTCGAGTGCTGTCTTTTGCCAAGTAAACTCCGCTGAGACCTTTTTTTGCAATTCCGATCCGAATAGGTTCCGCTCTTTTTCGTCTCGTATCAATTCCAGAATTGCAGACCGCAACGATTCTGGATCATCCGCAGGAATAATCTTTCCGGTCTTATTGTCGGAAATTACTTCATTGATTCCTCCCATATCGGTTGCGATCACAGGGACACCGAAATAACCGGCTTCTAAAATAACGGTCGGCAGCCCTTCCGGATATGTTGTCGGTAAACAGAAAAGTTGACTGTCTTTGA
>JALHEL010000315.1 GCA_022837205.1 Leptolinea sp. | reverse complement strand
AAAAGGGCGTAAGCCCGGAACTATAAATCTGAATTCAATCATGAAAACTCTCGAAAATATCCAAACGATACCATAGAGGATCAGACATATCACAATCCCCAGGATGAAAGAGAGGAATAACTCGATAAGTTTTAACCGTTGCGTCCTCAATGTCCCTTTTTTTGAAAAGAATCCGGAAATGAGCATAATAAACGAAGCGGTCCCCGCCCATATTACGATCCCGTCAGAGACATTCAGCTGATCCTCTGCTCTTTGAGAAAATCGGAGGAAAATCCAATATGTGATAAGAAGTAATAAAAAACCGCAGAAGGAGCCGCCGATTTGCCGTGAAAAAGAAAACGGTTTCGGATTTATATCTTTTTTCGAGTGTTCTGAGGGCATTTCGAGAAGATGTTTTTTGCCGATCATTTGACTTAATGGGATGAGTGTTAATAGAAGTGCGACGAATCCGACCGATAATGAAATTTCGCGTAAGGTACTTAATTGTTTACCGGCATCAAACCAAAGGGGTGAGTCATTTGATATTTTTAATGTTTGATGGAACCGATTGAGTGTTTGTGAGATAACCTTTGAATCAATCGGAGCAAAAGTATGAATGGCAAAAAATTGCTCATCCGGAGATGCGGTTTGATCGATCCGATAATTTTGATATTCATCAAACGGTGAATTAATTCGAAGTAAATACGGTTCGTTTTCAACATTTTGATAATCCGATAATAAATTCGGTGCGGATGCGATAAATACAACCGATCGGAAATTCTCTTGGATGAATTTTTCAACCGGTTGATCTAATGTCGGGATCGAATAAGCCGCAAGACCGATATAATCTTTCAAAACGAAAGATTGGGATTCTAAAAATTGGAATCCGGCTGAGAGAATTTCCATCAAGTTATTCCGGGTTGATTCGACAGAATCACCGTGAATTGAAAGATCGATTGATAAAGCGACGAATCCGCGTCGTGCCAGCTCAGAAGCCAGCGAAGAAAGTGCTTCATTATCCGGATTCAGCGCATTGATCAAGAGAATGGCTGGGCGCTCATTCAATGATTGAGCGGTAATCGGTCGGTAGATTTTCCCTTCCGCAAACTGATATTCCGTAATCTCAACAGGGACTTTGTGAATTAAAACAGCTCCCCAATCTGTATCGATTCCTCTTGCGATCGCACCGGAAGACAGGACGATTGCAAACAAATACAGAAATAATTTAGCGGGGGAATTCCGGACAGACTTCACGCTATCGATTAATGATCATTGCAGCGAAACACTTTTTGCCATCTCATCCAGTTCCGTCAGAGAAGGTTTCCAACTCTCCGGAGGAAGAGAATTCCAATCAAACCCCGCCGGATTAATCGGACTTGCAATTTGACTGTTACTGATCGGGATGGTGATACTTAAATAATATTTTCCGTCTTGAGAGATTCCCTGAACCGTATATAACAAATTACCATTGTCAACCATCGCTCCGCTGTCTCCGTAAGCGGTAATAAAACGGATTGCCGTTCCCGATATGAAATTAATTATTTCCGGCATCGCCACAAATAATTGGGTTTTATCTTGATATGGAAGGAACGGGATCGGTGCTGTAACCGCATTGATTCCTTCCCCTCCGTTAATTTTATTGATCATGGTTGTCAAATCCACGGCTTTTTGATAAATTTCGGAATTCACATTGGATAATCCGTTCATCGAAAAAGCGGTAACTTCCGGTGAGAATTTTCCTTCGACTTTGTAATCATCGATCACAATGGCTGCGCTCGAGATTCTTGCTTCGCTCAATGATTTCCCTTCGGCTGCCTTTTCACTATTCATAACGGTTAAACAACGTACATTGGTGGATGGAACTGACATTTTTATCGTCACCGTCCCGTTTCCGCATTGCACCCGAGGATTTTCGGCATAAACCGCCGTCACTTCTAAAAAGATCAACAGAAAGAAAACAATCAATAGATTTTTCTTCATGGTAAGCTCCTTTCAATTTTTTCACGATTGCCTATTTTTTTACAATTATTGAAAGATTGTTGATGATAAAAAAAATTTCCTTATCAATATTAATCGCTAAAAACCTTTGCAAAAACATTTCTCTGAAAATTCCATTTTTCCATTTTAATGCTATCGATTATTTGGATTTGAACCTCAAATTTATTTGTTTGTTAGATCCATAACCATATAATATTCTCCGCGGGAAAAACCTCTGGATTCGTAATATTTTCGCGTTCCGATTGCCGAAATGACGGCGAGTTTCTTGAAGTTGTTGTTTTTTGCGATTTGAATGGCTTTATTAATGAGTTTTTTCCCTAATCCGGCATGTTGTGCCGCACCCTTCAACTCCATTCCAACCGGTAATTCCTGTCCGTATACATGAATTTCACGGATGATTGCGGCTTCGTTCAGATCGGCAATATCCAAATTTGGTGAAGACCGGGTAGGAAGTGAAAGCCGCAGATATCCGGCAATCTTATCCTCGGGTGTCACAAATTGCAAAAAATGTTCTTTCGCTTCTGCGGCATAATAAGAATAATCGACTAATTTAAGAGTCATCGGATCTACTGCCTGGTCTCTAATTTCTCGGCAACGGATGCAGTTGCATCGGGTCCCGTTTTCAGCCATTCTCTGGTGAATATCCATTCGCAGACTTGAACGGGTATTCCCTGCGACAATA
>JALHEL010000314.1 GCA_022837205.1 Leptolinea sp. | reverse complement strand
GTGGTGAACAATTTTTGGGAGGTCAAAATGCTCATCATTGATCCTTGTGTAGGGGACGGCGTCCCCGACGTCCCGTGCCGAACGAAGTGAGGCATCATATTATTCCCTCACCCCAACCCTCTCCCATAAGGCGAGGGGGAAACCGCTTCTATGGAATGGCGTATCCTCGCGAACGTGGTGAACAATTTTTAGGAGGTCAAAATGCTCATCATTGATTCTTATGTAGGGGACGGCGTCCCCGACGTCCCGCGGCGAACGAAATGAGGAATCATATTATTCCCTCACCTCGACCCTCTCCCAAAAGGCGAGGGGGAAAACCGATCCCACAATCATTTTCGCAAACATGGGTCGGTGTGGCACCGTCCCCTACAATAAATTATCACGACCTTCTGATTGTCAACATCCTACTTCGGTATACCGGAATCTTATTCAACCCTCGCCCTACGGGAGAGGGCAGGGTGAGGGGGCGAAATAACATCGCCACGCAAATTTGGGAATTGGATCAATACGGTTTTTGGAAAATACCAATTATTGAAAATTTTGGTTCAAGAACACGGGACGTCAGCACCTCGTTCCTCGGCGTACTACGTAAGGACGCCTCCCCTACGGACACTCAAAATAGGGAATTTAATTTTATAAAGAAAGGGTCGGTGTGGCACCGACCCCTACAACAAATTATCAATTTTATTCCCTCAACCCAACCCTCTCCCAAAAGGCGAGGGGGAAAAACCGGCTCCTACAATCATTTTTACTAATACGGGACGTCGAGGACGCCGTCCCCTACAGAATTTCCTCTGCCAAAGGCGAGGGGAATTCACCTTGGCTCAGGCGATCCAATAATAATTCACCCAGCCCGCATACAGCAAAATCTGCAGCATAATCAAGAAGAGACACAGAGATCCAAATATCTTCCGGTTTCGGATTTTCAACGAGGCATACACGACCGCCGGAAAAATGACAGCGGTATAACGCGTCATGGAAAAAAGCATCCCCGATCGAATCAAAACCAAAACAGTCAATAAGGCATACACCCCATAGGCTTTTCTCGGGTAACGGATCAGGATCACAATCGATAAAAGGAGATAAACCGTAATAAAAACAAGATCCAGAATTGCGATTTGATTCGGTCGCCTGAATAACGGCTGCAAGAAATCGCTCACCAACGAGCCACCCACGGACCGCCCCCAGGCACTCTGCGCCTCAAAAAATGCGAAGAAATTCCCGGTGATCCGATACAGATTCAAAAAATGGAGCAGAACGCCTGCCGGAGCCAACAAAAACCACAGCAGATCCCGGCGAATCTTTCGAATTTGCCATTGCCGTTTCTCCATATAGATCCACAGGATCGGAACCAAAATCAGGATACCGTTCGCCCGTGTAAGCGCAGCCAACATCGAAAAAACAGCCGCCCAAACCCACCGTTCATTTTCGGCAGCCAGGAAAGCATAAACCGTCAGAAAAAGAAACAGACTTTCGGTATAAAAAGCTCCGAAGAAAAAGGCTCCCGGCAAACAAAAAGTCAGCATAACCGCTTTTTGAGCCGTCGATTCATCCGAAAGTAGCCGCGCCAACTCATAAATTCCGAACATCGCCAACAGAAACGCCACATTGGAAAGGAGCAACCCGACCGAAATCAGCACACTCTGATGGCGCAGAAAATCCGGCAGCCAAACCGTCAGCGCCCGAACCAAATACGGGTACAGCGGGAAGAAAGCCAAATTGGAATACTGTTCGGACAGAATCCCGGAGGGGACATAACCGTTTTTGGCAATGGAAAGATACCAAGCCGAATCCCAGCGACACCAGATATCCAGCGGCCAAATCGGCGTAAACTGAAATCCCTTATCGACATATCGCTGATAAACCGCATTCTGCGGGAAATAGGCGCTGAACCAGGCGGTGAACATCAGCAGCAGCCTGGTAATTCCCCATGCTTGGCAGATCGAAACAACCATCGATCGGTTCTCTTTCAGCCAACGTTTCGGAGAAAAACCGGCAGTTACGGAAATCGGTTCCCGCTTGAGCGACATGCTATAATTTTACCGTAATGAAATCGAAAATCCATCTTTTACGCAAGTTTCCCTTCGGATCCCATGAAAATCACCACCGTCTTTTTTGATCTCGGCAACACCTTATTGTATAGCGATGTTCCGAGTCCGGAACGGGTGCAGGCTGCCTGCAAGGTGATGGCGAATGAATTTGCCGGCCGCGGTTATCCCGTCACCCCCGAAGAATTTGCCGCGAAACATTTCGAAAACCTTTTGAAGTATTATGACATCCGGGAGCAAGAAAATATCGAACAGGGAGCGGAATCGGTATTTCGGCAGACATTGGCTGATTTCGGCTTCACCGGCGTCCCGGAAAAAGACATCGCCGCTTTCCTGGCCTCTTTCTATCGAACCACCCAAGGGAACTGGCATTTGGACGAAGATGCCATCCCGACGCTTGAAAAAATCATCACTCAACAACGCCGGATCGGCTTGATCACCAACGCCGGTTACGCCGAAGACATCCGTCAACTGCTGCGGAAAAATAAGCTGGAGCCCTACTTTTCGAGCGTGATCATATCCGCCGAGGTCGGGTTTCGCAAACCCCATCCGGAAATCTTCCAAATCGCATTGCGGAAAACGGGCAGCGCGCCCGAACAAAGCGTCATGGTTGGCGAC
>JALHEL010000313.1:914-3581 GCA_022837205.1 Leptolinea sp. | reverse complement strand
TCTCACACGATCAGAGAATTTTCTGGCATTTTCGCTCCAATGATCCGATTGTCCTTCCTCTTGTAAGGCAAAATGAGTGTTTCGGATTTCCGCCAATTCACTCCATATTTTCAGCCAGTCCGGTATTTTCTCCATAATCCTTTATTTCCCCTTCTTTTTCCGATCTAAAATATTTCGGTAGAAAGCGACGTGCTTTTTTGCGATTGCTCCCCATCCCAGTTCTTCATGAGCAAAGCGATAACCGTTTTCTCCTAAACGCCTTCGCAATTCAGGGGACTCTATCAACAGATTCAAAGCTTTCTCAAGCGCGGGAACATTATTGGGCGGTATCAATATCCCCGTTTCCATATTTTTTACCATATCGGGAATACCACCGACATTTGTTGCGATAACAGCCTTTCTAAAGGCAAAAGCGGTAGGAATGACTCCCGATTGGCTTGCGGAAAGATAGGGCAAAGCAACGATAGAAGCCTGTTGCATTGCGATGGCCACTTCTTCGTTACTGAGAAAACGATTTGTGACAATCAATTGCGGATTTGAAAGATATTGTTGGTAGGGGGCAAGGTCTCCGCCCCCGGCAACATGAAGTTTCCAATCCGGATGCTCTTTCAAAACCTTTTCGGCTGCTTTCAGTAAGATTTCCAATCCTTTATACGGTTCAATCCGGCCGAAAAATAGAATCTGCGGTTGGGGTTCGATTTCAGCTTTGCTGTAAAGCGTGAAAAAATCATAGACACCGTGCGGAACAACCAAGATCCGGTCCGCTTTTTTCCCTTTTTGAATCAGCTGTTCTTTTCCTTTTTGGGTTAATACAATGAGATCGTTCGGGATTTTGCGAAACAATGATTCGGTAATTTGGAAATAGGCGGGAATCCCTTCGTGATAGGTTACGTCATGAATGGTGTAAACAAGCGGTTTCCTCCGAATAAATCGAATATAAAATCCGATAAAGGGATTCCATTCCTGCGCAGACGTAATATGCACGATATCCGGTTTGAATTCGTTCAACGCTCTGGATAAGGTTTTCCATGTTTCGAGACTGAATAATTTCTTAAAAGTACCTTTTTTCCCTTCACCCATATCCAAAACGAATTTGGCAATCGTATTTTGATCCCAATCCGCTTCGCTGTGTTCCGCATTCTTTGCCGTAACAACGGCAACGGGACAAAGTTGTGCCAGATTTTTGACCAAACAGTCGCTAAATTGGAGCAATCCGCCCCGGCGGGTCATACAAATTATCAGGATTTTCGGATTTCGATCGGTAGAGTTCATCTATCCTCGTCAGTTGAGAAAGCTGCAATCTAACAGCCGGCTGATATTTTGAATTGTAACTTCCTTCTCGTCGGAATGAATCGTCTCATTTTGAATTCGATTCCACAAAGCACAGAGCGGATTGTTCATTACGGGTGTCACTTTCATCGCTTCTTCCGTCTGCCGGTAGGCTTGATCCCATTGTGAGCTGTTAGCGTAACCTTCGATAAAAGGAAGACGTTCCATCGGATCGTTCGGATGATCATC
Source organism: Leptolinea sp. (assembly GCA_022837205.1). GTDB lineage: Bacteria > Chloroflexota > Anaerolineae > Anaerolineales > Anaerolineaceae > Flexilinea. The sequence goes on along the minus strand of JALHEL010000313.1, from coordinate 2,063 downwards.
CAACAACAAAGCTTCATCCCCTAATTTTGTGACCAGCTCCCAATTTTTTTGTTGACGGGCAAGATCGGCGTGTTCATAATACCAGCACCAATTTTTAGACGGTTCTTCGCCAAATAATACCGGATCAAGCGGCTCATAAGGCACATCCGTCAGAATTCGGCTGTAATTATTCAAAAGAGCCGCATCCCGATCGATCACGGGAATTGTTTGGTTAAGGACATCCACTTCCGGGTCGAGAACATGGACGCAGCCGGGAGCATTGTAATAGATGCTGACGGCATCTTCGGTGTTTCCTTCGAATTTGGCGGAAAGGTATTCTTGATAAATCTTTTTTCCTTTTTCGAATTTGCTGAGTGTTTCTTCTCGTTTTACATTTGTGTAGAGCATATATGGCATCGAGTCTTTTTCATAATCCTGCGCATAGATCCAATTCAAGGGAGCTGTCAAAGAATTATCTGTACTAAAGCGGATGGGAAGCTGGTTTGTAATGACTACCGTATTTTCTTCAATGGCGGGAATTCGCCATTTCAATTGATGAAAGAAATCTTTTGTCAATGTCCAATCCCGCCGATACTCGTTGGCAACCATGAAATGGGATCCGCTGCTTAGACCGATCATGACCGCTGAGAGCAAGCATATTGAAATTCTGACCGCCGGCCGGTGCAATGGGAATAAAAGCAGAATACCGGTCCAGAAGAAAGACATTCCGAGCAAAAAAGGCAAAGTGTAACGGCTGTTCGGAAAAACAAAGGAAAGATAAGATTTTGTCAACCAGAAAGGCTGTCCTGCCAAGATCAACGCAATCAGTCCCGTTATTATTAATTGAATCGCAACTTTCTGATTCGGAGTCGGATGGTGCCTTGTGATCAAAAAAAGGAAAAGAGCGGTTAATAAGAATCCGAGTAAGCAAACCAGACAGTAGCCTATAAAAGTTTTTTCCCCAAGTACTTGTTTTTCGGGAAAATCGAAAATGCGCCCCCAGGCGGCAAACAAAACTTTGAATAAATCGTTCGCGATTGAAACAAAATAGTCGCCAACAGCACTCAACGGACTTGTTTTTAATTCATCGATTAAAGAGAATTCATAATGCAAAGTTTGGGTTTTGTTGAAAAACAATCGATAGATGATGCCGAGAAGAAGGACGCAAAA
>JALHEL010000313.1:0-888 GCA_022837205.1 Leptolinea sp. | reverse complement strand
GAGATTTTGCTTGGATAAATCAATCCAAATGAATACCGGACGCAGAAACTCAAGCATGAAAAAGTACTCGGAGGCGATTAGATTAATGGCACTCAGGATGAGGGCGACAGCGGTGAACAAAATTCGGTGGCTTGAATGATGCAAAATCCGGACAGTGAGCAGAAATGAAAAGAACAGGACGCTCATTAAAAGGTATGAAAATCCGAAATTCAGCGCAATTGGTTGCATGGTAAAGCCGGGATAGATAAAAAAAAGCAGACTGCAAACCGATGCCGCGAAATACTGCCCCGGCCAGATTTGATGAAACAGAAATCCCAATAGGGATGCACAAATTACCCGCATGCTTAATCCATAGATTTGAATCCATAAGGGATTTTTACCGGTGATCTCCATAACGAGATTTTGAATCTGCCCGGCTAATGGTCGGCTGAAGCTGAAGTGGCGCACAATGCCTGCGTACCCCAATTCCATTTTTGTCCAGAGATATGCCCAATCATCCCAATAAATGCCGAGCTTCCGGATAACCAACCCATAACTCAAGACTGCAAGGAAAATAAGGAGCAGCGGTAAAAAGCGGAAATAGGTCGAATCGGTTTTTTCTTTGGAATTCATTTTCTTTATCGTAATTGAATGGATCGATTAATAATCGATTTTAAAACATAATTCGGGTGGATAGATGAATATCTGATAATCTTCAAATTCCAGAATTTCGTTCGGGGTTCCGATATAAGTCAAAACATTTTCAGCCGTTACACCCTTTTTATTGTTTTTGTTGATCACAATAAAATTCGCGGTTAAATCATCATACCATTCCGGTTTGCTGAACCAATAGTAGGGGTATGGGCGGATAACATGATCGCGTTCCGCAATTTGAATTGCACGAACATG
>JALHEL010000312.1 GCA_022837205.1 Leptolinea sp. | reverse complement strand
GGTGATCGCTTATAAAGTGATTCAACCCACTCCGGAGTTTCTGTATGACGAAAAATGGATTCAAGCTGCTGATCGATTAAATCCGACGTTAGATCCAGTTATGATTCATTTTGCTGTAAATCGTTCGATTGGATCGATATGGGGGGAACCAGATTTGGCGCCGCTGTTAAAATGGTTGAGTCGCTATGCTAATTGGTTGGAGGATCGGGTTCGCTTGAATCGCTATCGCAACAGTTTTCTGTTTGTGGTGCGCACTCATCTGGTGGGCGAGGCTCAACGGTTGCAACGCCAAAGTCAGCTGAATTCCATACCGCCGGTTCCGGGTTCCATCTTGGTTACTAATGAAAATGAAGAATGGTCGGTACTCTCCCCGAAACTTGAGAGCATGGAAGCAAAAGAAGACGGTTTGGCGTTGAAAAAGATGATTGCAGCCGGAGCTGGAATTCCGCTTCATTTTTTAGCGGAACCGGAATCGGAAAACAAAGCCAGCGCGGAATCGGCGGGAGAATCCACCTGCCGGCATTTTGAACAACGCCAACAACTTTTCCTGAATTTTCTTACGGACCTGTTACAACAGGTACTTTCCAGGGCGGCGTTGGTGAATTCACGCGTTCAACCTGACGATCCCATCTGGGTAAGCGGTGATGATATCAGCGTTCGAGATAACCTCACTTTAAGCCAAGCTGGCTTGAACATTGTGGAAGTTCTTTCAAGGTTAAAAACACAGGGATTTCTTTCAAATGATGAGTTTTTGAGAATTACCTATCGATTTATCGGGGAGGAATTAAAGGATGAAAATAAAATCGACCATTGATTTTTCAAAGATGGCATGTCCCTTGCAACCTAATTCAGTGTTCGGTTTCGAACAACTTAAAAAGATAGGATACAGAAGGAAGCGCACAACCTTCCCCATCTCTTTCTGATCGGAAATGGAGACATTATGAAAAAGAGTTCAATAATTGGTTTCATCACTTTTATCCTGGTCATGATGCTAAGCGTTGCCGTATCGGCCGCACCCACTTGTACGGCGGATGATTATTGCGATTCGATGCTGAAAATATCCGAGCAGAAATCGAAAATTCCGTTTACGGGAGACTCATCTTGGATGAGCGTCAGCAATGCTTTGTTTGATATTCAAGTCGAATATTCGGACGGATTGGAAGTGGCGGTGGATCCCGATCCGCATTTGATTTTTATGTGTTCACTCGACGGTGTCACTTTTGACAGTTGTGAAACGGATCCTTTTGTTCAGGTGGGGGTTTATACCCTTCGAGTTACTGCCGCACAGAATGACAAGCTCTTTTACCTTGAAAGTTACGCGGATACAACGCTAAAAATTACCGATGCCAATGATGTCGACTTGGACGGATTAACGGTGACTTATCATGATTCTCGATCTGACTCGGGTAAACCGGTCGAAGATTCCGCAGCTTATGCTTTCGGGGATAATGTGACGATTTTAGGAAACTTGGGTCTGGATGAAAACGGGAATCCCAGCCCGTTGACAAAAGACGGTTACACTTTCAAAAGCTGGAATGATGCTGAGGATTTGAGTGGAAAATCTTATCCGTTTGGTGAAACAATCCGTATTACCCGTGACTTGGATTTGTATCCGGAATGGGTATCCGAAGACGGTGAAGTGATTGCTGCTGAACCTCAGACACCTGTTCTAAACACAAATAATCCCGAACTCGCTGAAAATCAGGCAAAACAACCTTCAACAAACGACCAATTCCAATTGGGGAATGGCTGGTTTGCAGTTGGCGATGAAACGATTCAAGATAATAATCAATATCAAGAAACCGAGATGGAAGAACCTCAGATCGTGCAACCATCGAATTCGGATAAATTTGCTATCGGCAAGGGTTGGTATCCGGTTGGGGATGTGACTTTCGAGTATCCGGAAGATTTTCAATTACCGCAATCGGCGGTGACTGACCCTGAACCAGTGGCTCAAATTGAGACATCGGTTCCGGACGGGACGGTCGATTTGGCTGCTCAACTGAATGAAGAAACGGAAATTGATCCCCAAGTTGCAGAATCCGATGGCGATTTGGATGCAAAAAGCCCCGAACTAAATCTCCTGTCTGCCGAACCGCAAAAAAATACAGCCGATCAATGTTTGGCGGGGGAGTGTCCGGCGCAGAATACAGAAATGGCTTTGCCTCATACAGGATTTTCCACTCGCCATTTGACGGCGATTCGCGAACAACCCGCTGACTTAGCTTATTCCTCTCTTGGTATACAGCTTCAGGTTCCGCTGCTGGATGTAAATGCCGAGGTGGTAAAAGTGCCGGATGAAACAAGTGGCTGGGCGGTTGAATGGTTCGGGAATCGGGCAGGTTTGTTGGAAGGTAGCTCTTTGCCGGGAGAAGGAATCAGTTATATCGCCGCTCATAACCATTTGAATGAAAAAGAAGCTGGACCGTTTCTGTTCATTCAAGATCTGAAAGTGAACGATCGAATTTTTATCCGGAACGCGAACGGTGATCTAATGGAGTTCAGCGTTTTCGCAAACGAGTTGTATGGTCCGGATGATTTTGCTCTCGTTCAACAAAAAGCGCAGGAAAATGAAAAAACATTGGTACTGATCACTTGCGAAAATGAGTCTGCCGATGGCGGATATCCTCTGATCACTCAGAGGATGTTTTTTTATCAATCCGGGGTTTTTTTCGAGCCGATGTCAACGTCGTAAAAGTCGAAATTCCCAAAATAATCATACCGCCGCAAATCTCACGAATTCCTGGCGCTTCTCCTAATAGCAGGAAAGCAAAAAGGATGCCGTAAACGGATTCTAAACCGGAGATAATTCCCGCCGTCTGTACGCGAACGTTCTTTAACCCCGTAATAAACAGGGCTTGACCGATGCCCGTGCAGACAATTCCTAAAATTAGAAGTCCGGCGATATCCTTTCCGGATAATTTGAAAGGAATCAACCATAGCGACGGTAGCAAGAGAATTGTCGCGATGAATTGTTCATAAAAACTGATTTGTTCGCCGGAATATTTTTCGGCGAGCCGGCGGTTGATCAACGAAAGGAACGCATAACT
>JALHEL010000311.1 GCA_022837205.1 Leptolinea sp. | reverse complement strand
GTTCTAATGTCTTAATGCCCTCTCGGGCATTTTGTTTTTTAAACGTGGCCAATTATAGCTTTTCGTATCCATCTTACGATGCAAGTCTTAATGCCCTCTCGGGCATTTTGTTTTTTAAACCGAATTTCGCAACTGTAAACTTGATCGTAATAGTTTTTACGACAATGTCTTAATGCCCTCTCGGGCATTTTGTTTTTTAAACACGTTTATTGTCGCTCTCACTACTGGTTTATTGCGTCTAATCGTCTTAATGCCCTCTCGGGCATTTTGTTTTTTAAACCTAAATGACCCCAAATTAACAATGGAAAGGGTTAAACGTCTTAATGCCCTCTCGGGCATTTTGTTTTTTAAACGCCCTCTCGGGCATTTTGTTTTTTAAACACCGGATGGTAACCTTGCTATCATGCAAGAGATAAATGCGTCTTAATGCCCTCTCGGGCATTTTGTTTTTTAAACCATCATCAAAGGTGACCTCAGCAAACTGACACCTGAACAGCGGTCTTAATGCCCTCTCGGGCATTTTGTTTTTTAAACGCTACTTTTCGATCAAAAGCCGCGTATTTCTCTTGTTTTTTTCATTATAAATCCCTTTTAATTTATTTTTCATATTTTTTCTGAGCCATCCCGGCTGCGTACCCCTCGCCCTAAATCATGCCGATTTTCGACAAGGCAGAGGAGGGGTACGCAGCGCAACTATAAAATAATCAATTCCGGCGGATGAGTGACTTCGCCGCGACCGATCAAGATCACTTTCTTTCGACATTCTTCGCAGATGAAATACACTCGCAGGCTGTCCTCTTGTTTTTCAAGTATCTTTTCAACCTTTTTCAAGAGTTTCCCCAATTCAGCGTGTGTTAGATATCCTTCAAAAACACTTTCCTGAACACGATTTGTACAGGATTCAAGGACTTTCGAAACTTTCAAGCGACGTCGATTTTCCGCAATATCATAAGCAATCAAACAGAAAACACGATTTTGGCTGTTCATCGGAATCCCATAGATACCCATCGAAACGGCTGGGGATATTTCCGTAAGCCTTCCGCAATTTGGCGCGCCTGTTCAATCATACATTGACGCATAGAAAGTTTGGTTTTGGTTAAAGGATGAGTATACCCGCTGTCCATCCGGTTTTCAAAAGCGGTGATCAGAACTTTTTTGGCACGGTCATTCATCAAACAAGGATAATTCGGATCATCGAAACAAAAATCTTGCGGCGCTATCTGCCCGCCACGGCAACACCACAAAGCTACTCCATCCACGATCGGACGGAATTCTTCCATCAAATCCATTCCGAGGGAAGCCCGGTTATAGGCATAGGAGTGAAGGAATCCTGCGAATGGATCCAAACCGACTACTTGGACGGCGCTGACCGCATTCTGAGCCAGCAAGGTATATCCAAACGAAAGGATCGCATTGATGGGATCGGGGCTGGGTCGTTTTTTTCGGTGCTGAAATTTCAAGTCGCGATTATGGCGTTGTAATAACGCTTTCTGATGTTGCAATTTTGCCCGTACAAATTGTGTCGACAAGTCGAGAACAAACTCAGGCTCATCCAGGCAATGATATTGAGCTTTTCGCAAAGCGAGATGCGGCGAAAGCCCGGTGGCAAGTCTTCCGCGAAATTCTCCATGAACACTCAAAAAGACAACATCAATATTTTCCTCCAGAAAAAGCCCGATTGCCGGAGTCGTCAAACCGATGTTACCAAAAATCACGATCTGAGAAACCGTGCCGATGGGGCTGCGACAAAGAACTTGTACCGCTCCGTCATTTATTTTCTCAATTTGAACGCAACGATTATAAATTCGTATTTTTGTCCCTTGTTCAACAATATAAATCGGTGGAATATAAGCCTCTTTTCTTTGGAAATGCAAGCGGGGATAGGTACATTTCTTCCCGCATGTATCAGACAAAAACGCCATTGCCTTTCGGATAAGAACAGTTATCCGCATAAAATATTTTTTAGTGGAGAGTTAAGCGTTGCGATGCGGCATGAGTTATCAACAGGAAGAATACCGGCTCTGGACGTGTTCCGTTGAGAAAGCGGAGGTCTCCTCCATAAAAATACACGGATTGTTTTTAGAATTATTCAGTTGTTAAGGTGCTTTGAAGGATTTACAGACCGCTTAGGCGGTTTCTTCCTTTTTTTTCGGCAAAGGCACTTCTGCCTGCCCCAACCCGTAGCCGGTTCCGCTGCCGACGCCGGCATATCCGGCAAACAGGGAAAGGGTGTGACAAAGGCTGAGCCAATAACGGTCCGCGTTCAAAGCCCGAAAACGGACACGTCCGATCGAGCCGATTCGCAATACTCCCTCCTTCAGGGGGACCGGAAGTGATTTTAAATTAAACGCCGAAATCGCCAAACACTCTTCGGCAAATCTTAACAACTCCTCCGGAAACATAACCGGAGCGAACGTATTCCAGCGCTCCGAAAGAGAACGGAATACCAACTCCGGAAGCGGCAGCGGTTGTGTTTTATCCTTACTTTTAAATAACGTCGGCGAGCGGAACCGAAAATCCAAGACATTAACTTCGGCACGGGTTAATCCGGCTGCAATCAGATCCGAATAGTTTCTCCCGCCGTCCGCATCCGGCGCCGACTCGGCAATCCGAAACGGCAAATAATCCAACATGAGCGTTTGCCCGGCGGAAAATATTCCGCCGGTCCCCGTCAAACACTGTAAGATATCATTGACTTTCGCGGTCAGACCGGTCAGGCGAATATGAAAAGACATTTCCGGTGTCGGAACGGTTCCTTTTCGCCAACCCAATAATCCGGAAACGGTATAAGGGTGTTGCGTATTTTCCCGATGCAACTCATCCGCGAGCTCGGGGTCCGCTTGACGAACCGCCTGCAAAAAAGCCGCCTGAGTTGCCCGTCCCCACCATTGCGGGAGCTGGCGATCCGCCAGCGAATGAAATACCGAGAAGATCAACAGACATTGTTTAACGCTTCCTCCGCGACAAATCCCGCAGCGATTGTAAATTTATAATTTCAGCTACTTCATAAACCATGGGGGTAATATCCGTATTTCCTTTTAAGCGCAGAATCGCCGGAAAATATCCCATTCGCCCGTTCAGCCAGGCAACTAACCCCACGGCGATGTAGTTCAAAGAAGGCAAATTGATCAAAATGGGTTCGCTTTGCAGTCTGTCGCTTTCTAACGGAATGGTTCCGGCAAGCGCTTCAATCTGCTCCGAAAACGGGCGATCATTATCAAATTGAACAGGCAAATCATAAATCAAATCGATCGATTGTCTTGCAAGGGCTTCGATCTTTTCACACTGCGCAGCGGTTAATGGGTGAGAAAAATTCAAAATAATCAATGCTCCTCCAACGATGTCGGAAAAGGTAATTCTTGAATCGTTTCGACACAATTTCGAATCATTTGTTTCAAGTTTTCCGATTTCCGACTATCTTTACGATGACCGGCATGATCGATATCATTCCGGCTGTTTGTCACATTCTGCCAAAGTTTCCGGAATTGTTCAACGGGCATCAAGCGATCGATATCCTCATCCTTCCATTCCGTTTTTTCCGTTTTCCTCTCAGGCCACACGAACAAACTGATATTTTTCTCATATCCTTCGCGGCGGGATTTCTCCAAGACCTCTTTTTCGCCGAACCATACCATAATCCAACTGATCAACCATTCCCGCGTGAGTGAAATGGTCTGAACCCATAAATCTCGTTCGTAATACCAAAAAATCATCTGCTGCTCTTTTCTCAAAGCTGGAATCGGATCATGACCTTTCAACTCTTCCGGCGAGGCCGAGAGCGGTGTGTATGTATCCAAAATTCGACTTAAGAGAAATTCGAGCGGTTTTGATCGCGGAGAATCTTCCAGAACCGGAATCGCTTGCCGAATCGTTTTCTCCAAATAAGCCGTATTTTCCATCACATCATACGGACGTAACAGATAGAGAGCATCCGTAACATTATTTAACGATTTCGCCATTTTCAAAAAAGCGCTGCCGCGTTTCAATTCTTCATTATTCCCATGTGCCTGCTGTTTGATTTCCGTTCCGTAATCGTTTAATAATTCCGCCATATCATGAGAATCACCGGACCGGTTGAACCGGTCGGCTGCGACACTCCATGAGAATCACCGGACCGGTTGAACCGGTCGGCTGCGACACTCCAATTCAGCAAAGCCAACATGGGCGACAGATCAAAGACCGGCGAAACGTCGGGTGCATTTGTTTTATCGATATTAAAAGCCCCGTAAAGCAAATGCCGGATCTCAATATCACGGGCGGTCCGCATGAAAGCAGCCGCCAAAAGACCCAACAATGACACGGAGCGGTGTCCGTTGGTCACATCTAATGCGACCTCCTCCCCGTCCGGCACATATTCGTTCAGCAAACCGAAAATCTGCCACAATTCTTCTTCCTGTTTCCCCAACGGAATGGTGACTTCCGTCAGGTTCGAAGGATAAGCGGAAAGTGCCTCTCGTAAAGCATCCCCGTTCCTCCGTTCCGCCTCTTCCGTCCGAAACAGTACCACTTTTTCCGGTTTCAAAAATTCCGCACAAGCGGCTGTGAAAAAAGTCGTCCGCTTGCTTTG
>JALHEL010000310.1 GCA_022837205.1 Leptolinea sp. | reverse complement strand
TGGTTATTGCGAATGACGGAATCGCTGTGATTGTCAATAACAATAATCCGATCGAAGGTTTGACTTCGGAACAGGTGAAAGGAATTTTTACCGGTGAGATTACGAGTTGGTCCGAATTACAGTAATCGAACGGTCAGGTTTATTCCGAATATGGCAGGCTGTGTTCCAACACAGCCTGCGTTGACGTCCGAAAGGATCCTATGAAGAAGAATAAAGAGAAATGGATGCAAATCATATTCCTGCTTTCGGCTTGCACTTCCATTTTGGCTGTTTTTTTGATTTGTTATTTTCTTTTTGCGAATGGGGTTCCCGCGATTGGAAAGATCGGGATCGGCAATTTCTTGTTAGGGAAGGTCTGGAAACCGACCAACAACCTGTTCGGTATATTCCCGATGATATTGGGAAGTATCTATGTCACAGCCGGAGCGATCGTTATCGGTGTTCCCATCGGCATTATGACAGCTATGTATCTGGCACTTTTCTGCCCGAAAGAAATTTACAAAATCATAAAACCGGCCATCGAATTACTGGCGGGGATTCCGTCGGTTGTTTACGGCTTCTTCGGGATGGTTGTGATCGTCCCGTTTGTTCGGGAGAGTTTGGGTGGGAACGGAAGCAGCATGCTTTCCGCCTCCTTATTATTGGGTATCATGATCCTGCCGACCATCATCAACGTCAGCGAATCAGCCATCCGGGCCGTGCCGGAAAACTACTATGAAGCCGGTCGAGCATTGGGAGCCACTCATGAAAGAAGCGCGTTTAACATTGTTTTACCGGCAGCCAAGTCCGGTGTTCTGGCAGGTATCATTCTCGGAATCGGACGGGCTATCGGAGAAACTATGGCTGTTATTATGGTGGCGGGGAACCAAGCACGCATGCCGAAAGGATTGCTGAAAGGTGTTCGAACACTGACCGCAAATATCGTCATTGAGATGGGGTATGCGGCTGATTTACACCGGGAGGCATTGATTGCCACGGCGGTTGTCTTATTCGTCTTTATCTTGATGATCAATCTTTCATTCTCGATGCTGAAAAGGAAATCGCTATGACCGAAATGACAGCCACGCAAAAGATCAATCAGATCACCTTCAAACAGCAACTCCGGACTTACAAACGAGATCCGTTTTCCTTATTGTTGGTTTTCCTTACGTATCTTTGTGCAATTTTGACGATCGGAGTTTTATTCTTGTTGGTAGGGTACATCCTTATCAAAGGGGTTCCGCATCTTTCCCGGGACCTTTTCGCTCTGAACTATACCAGTGAAAATGTCTCCCTTTTTCCGGCTTTAATCAATACGATTCTGATCGTTTTTCTCTCTCTCCTGGTGGCTGTTCCGTTGGGGATTTTTTCGGCCGTTTACCTGACGGAATATGCAAAAAAAGGAAATAAGCTGGTCGGTCTTGTTCGGATAACGGCGGAAACGTTATCCGGCATTCCTTCCATTATCTATGGATTGTTCGGATTGCTTTTTTTTGTCGGGAGCCTCGGTATGGGCTATTCTATTCTGGCGGGCTCATTGACATTGTCTATTATGATTCTTCCGCTGATCATTCGAACAACGGAAGAAGCTCTTTCAGCGGTACCGAATTCATATCGCGAAGGAAGCTATGCATTGGGAGCCGGTAAGATGCGGACGGTGTTTCAAATCGTGCTGCCGTCGGCAATGCCGGGAATTTTAGCCGGGATCATTTTAGCGATCGGCCGCATTGTCGGTGAATCCGCGGCGTTGATCTATACGGCGGGTACGGTTGCGGACATTCCCGGTGATCTTTTATCTTCCGGCAGAACACTGGCTGTTCACATGTATGCCCTTTCAACCGAAGGGATGCATGTGGATCAAGCTTATGCGACGGCTGTTGTCTTAATTATTGTGGTCATCATCATCAATTGGCTTTCCTCCGTCAGTATGAAAAAATTGGTAAAGGGATAACGGATGGATAAATTTACAATCGAAAATCTCAACTTATTTTACGGAAATTTTCAGGCACTTAAACAGATCAACTTGAAGATTTCCAAAAACGAAATCACTGCTTTTATCGGCCCTTCCGGCTGCGGGAAGACAACGTTATTGAAAACATTGAACCGCATGAATGACTTGGTGGAAGACGTGACAATTAACGGGAAAGTTTTACTGGATAACGAAGATATCTATGGGATCATGGATGTCAACCTGTTACGGAAAAGGGTGGGGATGGTATTCCAGAAACCGAATCCGTTCCCGATGAGCGTTTACGATAATGTGGCTTTCGGACCGCGGACACACGGCATCCGTTCGAAAGCGAAATTGGATGAAATTGTCGAGAAATCGTTGCGGGATGCGGCGATATGGGATGAAATGAAGGACCGCTTGAAAAAAAGCGCCTTGGGCATTTCCGGCGGGCAGCAGCAACGACTTTGTATTGCCAGAGCGCTGGCCGTCGAACCGGAAGTTCTGTTGATGGATGAACCGACATCTGCATTGGATCCGATTTCAACTTCAAAAATTGAAGATCTTGTGCTGGAGCTGAAGAACCAATATACTATTATTATCGTCAGACGGAATCGATCTTTACCATGCCAAAGAATAAAAAGACCGAAGATTATATTACAGGGAGATTTGGCTAATGAGAGCAAAATTCGATGAGCAGTTGGATTTGTTGAATTCCGAATTGATCATGATGGGCGGCCTGTGCGAAGAAGTCATTTATAAAGCAGCCAACGCCATGTTGAAAGGCGATCCGGTTTTGGCGCGGGAAGTTTTCCCGATTGACAGCGAAATCGATCGGAAGGAACATGACATTGAAAGCCTTTGTCTGAAACTCTTACTTCAACAACAGCCGGTGGCAAAAGATTTGCGCCTGATTTCCGCCGCGTTGAAAATGGTTACCGATATGGAACGGATCGGTGATCAGGCAGCGGAAATTGCCGAAATTATTCAGCTCTCCAATATCCCGTTTGAAAACAACAACGTTCAGATTCGGGATATGGCCGAAGCGACGATTAACATGGTGAACGGAAGCATCGCGGCATTTGTGCAAAGAGACTTGGAGCTGGCTCAAGCGGTAATCGATTATGATGATGTCGTCGATGAGTTATTTAATGACATAAAGAACGAATTAATTGCGGAGATTGGCAGGCGCGATCTGCCTTTTGAAGGGTCAAAATTTGGAGAGTTCGCCGTTGATATGTTAATGGTTGCAAAATATTTTGAACGAATCGGCGATCATGCGGTCAATATCGCCGAGTGGGTAGAATTTG
>JALHEL010000309.1 GCA_022837205.1 Leptolinea sp. | reverse complement strand
GAGGGTTAGGGTGAGGGTGAAAATTTCAATTTTATGCAGCCGTGTTACGGTACGCCGGGTTCAAAAAAATATGACACCAACGATTCGATTACCCCGTGCATTATAATGCTAGGCATGAGCCACAAAATCAGAAATTTTCTCTTCCAGTATGGGGTTTTCATTTTTTTTGCGGTCTATCTCGCAATCGGATTGTCGGTTTTTGATGATTATGGCTGCGGTCCGGACGAAGGAATGGAACGCCAAACATCTTTGGTCAATTACAAATATGTCATTGAAAAATTAAATCTTCCGGTCAGTGAACCGGTAAAAACCTGGTTGGGATACCTCCCGCCTTTGAAAGAATATCGCGATCGTTATTATGGCACCGCCGTTCAAATTCCGATGGTTCTCATCGAGAGTTCTTCCGCCTTTACCATGGAACCTGCCGAATTTTATGGTATCCGCCACCTGTACACTTTTCTCAATTTCTTTGTCGCCATGATTTGCTTTTATTTGTTATTAAAAGAACGCTTCAAGCACCGAGGAATCGCACTTTTAGGGACGGCAATGCTGATCTTGACTCCCCGTTTTTTTGCCGAGAGCTTTTACAACAATAAAGATGTATTGTTCCTTTCTTGGTATATCATTTCGATCTACTTCATTTTTCGTTGGTTTCGCAAGAAAACAACCGGCGCGGCTATCGTTGCCGGTATTTTACTTGCTTTCACGATCAACACCCGCTTAAACGGAATCGTGCTCATCCCGTTGGTTATTCTTTTCGCCGTCATTGAACAATTCGAAAAAAAATATCCGTTCCGAGAAGCCATGCTCCCTTTGTGCGTCCTGATCGTCACCTGTTTAGTCACCTTTTTCATCATTACGCCAAACTACTGGGAAAGTCCCGTTTCCACTTTTCTCGAAGCCTTTGCATTCAATATGAAACATCCCAATCACGGCTCGGACGGGAATTTATTCTTCGGCAACTTGGTTGATTCAACCAAAATATGGTATTTTATTCCGACATGGATTGTCCTAACCATTCCAACCTGTATCGTTCTTTTATCCGTCTTGGGATTCGGAAAAATAATCATTGATTTTATCCGAAATCGCTTTTCGTTTTTCGAACATAATGAACTCTTCATGGATTTATTTATGACAGCTGCCGGACTGATCCCCCTCTTGGTCATCATTTTCATGCGAGTGATCATTTACAACGGTTGGAGGCATTGTTATTTCTTTTACGGTACACTCATCTATATGGCAGTCGTCGGTCTTCAGACGGTTTGGAAAATGAAAATCAAACATCCGGCTTTTCAATTCCTAAAAAATGCTTTACTCGTCTTGGGTATCGGATCATTGCTAATCGGCAACGGACTATGGATCATACGAAATCATCCTTTTGAATATGTATATTTCGCTCCGCTTTTCCGCAAATACTCCGACGAATTTTCGGGAGATTATTGGGGAATTGCCAGTCGCAATCTGTTGGAGTATATCGTTCAAACGGATGACCGTCCTCAGATCATCGTCGATCACAGTTTGACAAATGCCGGCAGTATCAATCGCGGATTGTTGCCTGAAAAAGATCGAGACCGTTTGGATTTGGTTTATGATACTGAAAATGCCGATTATATTATCTTCAGCAGAGATGATAAAACCGCGGACCAAGCATCGTTTACGGGATTTAAAAAAGTCTATTCGATTCGAGTCGATTCCGACGAAATCGGAATTGTATTCAAACGGGAAACGGAAATCAACTAAATCTTATGCCTACATGTTACATTGTCGGTGCGGCTGAAATGGATCAAACATTTCATCCGGAGGAAACAGACTTCACCATTGCAGCCGATGCGGGCTTGAGGCATTTACGGCGATTGGGGATTCAACCTAATCTGATCATCGGCGATTTTGATTCACTGGGTTCGGTTCCGCCGCAACCCCAAGTTGTCTGTTTTCCCCCGGAAAAAGATGATACAGATATGATGTTGGCGGTCAAAGCCGGTCTCAAAAAGGGGTATACGGATTTCCGCCTTTACGGCGGTTTGGGCGGCAGATTGGATCATACTCTCGCAAATATCCAAGCTCTTCTATATCTTGCTCATCACCAGGCACAGGGATTTTTAATCGGCGAGGGTATGGTTCTGACGGCAATAACCAACGGTTCACTTCGTATCAAAGAGGGCAAGAAAGGGATCCTATCCGTTTTTTGTTTCGGGGAGCCCGCCACAGGTATCAATCTGACAGGCTTGAAATATCCGCTGCATGATGCAACGTTGACAAGTGATATGGCTCTCGGAATCAGCAATGAATTTACGGACAATCCCGCGGAAATTTCGGTTAAAAACGGCACTTTGGTTATTCTTTGGTTCGATGAGAGTTTCGATGATCAGTCGGTTTCGATCATTCGCTTTCCGAGAAATAAAGATCATTCATCCGTTTCCTCCTTCCAAACTCTTTAAGTGAATGAACCTGAGGAATTCCTCAGGTTCATCTATGCGAAATGAATAATACTGTGTTTTATGTTCCGGATTCCCAAGAATTCAGATAGTTCTTTTGTTCTTCGGTTAATTCATCACAACGCACGCCCATTGCTTTCAGTTTCAGCGCCGCAATTTCGCGATCCATTTCTTCCGGAACAGAATAGACTTTCTTTTCCAGAGTCAGATGATTTTTAACCATATATTCCGCCGACAGAGCTTGGTTAGCAAAAGACATGTCCATTACCGACGCCGGATGACCTTCC
>JALHEL010000308.1 GCA_022837205.1 Leptolinea sp. | reverse complement strand
GCAAAATCAAATGGTTGACTCCTCACTTTGTTCGGATGCCTTTTCGGGCATGGTTACAAAGAAGGGTCGGTTTGGAACCGACCCCTACATTAATTTTCTCAAAAAAGGGACGGCGAAAACAAAACCCTCGCCCTCCGGGAGAGGGTCAGGGTGAGGGATTCTTTTCTCATTCAGTGCGTAACCTTCCTTCCGTATGGCATCCTCCCTAAAAAGACAGTTGCACGCGGATCGGTTCCGTTTATGCTTATATAGAACATATGTACTATATAAGAAAGGAAAACCAAATATGAATTCCAAGAACAAAGTACTCTCGAACCATGATCCGGATGAACAGCGTCAATCCATCCCCATGGAAGGCAAACCGTTACGGGACGGCACTGCCTTTGATATCCTGGCGATCACTGCCGGTGAAGGGAACGGTTGGTCATTCAGCCCAAATGTATTGCGAGCAGCTGTGCCTCTTTTTGATCAGACACAATGCTTTATCGATCATATTCCTCCGAAATCCGGCACAAATCATAGCGTGCGGGATTTGGCCGGAATCTTAACCGCGCCCCTCTGGGATGAATCGGTACAGGGAATTCGCTGCCGGCTGATGCCGTTGGGACCTGCCGCGGATTTATTGATCGAAACCGGAAGGCAGATTCTTGCAGCGGCGGATACGGATCCGAAAGTCGGTTTTTCGGCCGATTTGTCGTTTCGCAGCAATGGTCAAAATGTCGAGCAAATTCATCGGATCTTTTCGGTCGATTTGGTGGTGGATCCGGCTCGCGGCGGCGCTTTTCTGAAGGCAGTGAATGCCGTTCAAAAACGGGAAGATCTGGCTGCCGAATCGCTCGATGGACATGACGAACGGATTACGTTGGGGAATGATGAAATTTCACAACCGGACGATTCACAGAAAAAGTTACAGAATTACTTATTGGAAACGGCATTAGCCTCATCTCAGCTGCCGCAGCCTTTGCAAGCTCACATTCGGCGGGACTTTCAACAACGTTCGTTTGAACCTGCCGAATTGGAAACAGCCATCGATGAGGCGCGGACGATCGTCAGCTCATTGGTCGGAGGAAATTCGGTCAGCGGGATCAGCGGTCGGGTGGAAGCAATGGTATCGAGTTCCGATCAGGTAAACGCGGCCGTTCATGACTTGCTGGGAGCACGACGTCCCGATGAATTACGTTCGGTTCGGACACAAAAGTTGAGCGGAATTCGAGAATTGTACACCATGATGACCGGCGATTTGGACTTTCACGGCGGATATAACCCGCAGCGGGCATCGCTTTCGGAGAGCGGTGATTTACCGTCTGTTTTGAAAAATGTTTTGAACAAGCTGGTTGCACAGCGCTGGGAGGAACTGGAAGCAAGCGGATATCATTGGTGGGAAAAAATTGTGACAATCGAACATTTTAACAGTCTACAAAATATTACCGGAATTCTGGTGGGGGAAATCAGCCTGCTGCCCTCGATTAATGAAGGCGCCGCTTATACCGAATTAGGTGTCAGCGATTCTGCCGAGACGGGCACTTGGGAGAAGTATGGCGGCTATTTGGGACTGACGATTGAAATGTTTGAACGGGACGATACCAGACGCTTACGCCAATTTCCGTTTAAGCTCGCGACGGCCGGTCTGCGGCGCCTTTCCGCTTTGGTGGGTGAGATCTTTACCGCGTCAGCCGGTGCCGGTCCGATGATGGCTGACGGGAAAAATGTCTTTGAAAGTTCGGTTCATCATAATTTAGGTGCGGCCGTGCTTTCATCCGAAAGTTGGGAAGCCGCCAGCGCTGCCATCTATAATCAGAAGCTTCTGGTAAATGCCGGCGGAACGGCTCCCAAACAGGCTATTGATGCCCGCTATCTGGTCGTACCGCGAACCTTGCGATTGACTGCGGAACGCATTCTATATCCGTCGATGGCATGGGAGCCCAATATTACCTCCGAGAATCTGCAGCGCGGACAATTCGGCGATGTAATTACCTGCCCGGAATTCAGCGATTCGAATGATTGGGCGGCTGTGGCGGATCCTTTGTTAGCTCCGGCGATTTATATCGGTGAACGATTTGGTATCATGCCGGAAATCTATATTGCCGATAATCAGTTGAGTGGTGCACTGTTCACGAACGATGAGGTGCGAATCAAAGCACGTCACTTTTTGAGTGTATTCGTGGCGGATTATCGCCCGTTATATAAAGCCAATGCGGTAAATGAATAAAGGAGGAATGTTCACTATGTTTCAAACCGTTTTGAAATCGCGTAAATTTTGGGCGGCGGTGATCGGAGTGGTTTATTCGTTTTTGGCGGTTGCGGCGCCCGATTTCCCCATCAGCGAGGAAGCGGCAGCCAACGGTGTGGCGGTGTTGATCGCCTATATTTTGGGTGTGGCGTTGGAGGATGGATTGTCAAAAAGCAAATCGTAACCCGGCAACAGTGCAAAGCCCTCTCCTCGTGTTGGGAGAGGGCGCCGAAACCAAAAACCCTCGCCCTTGGGGAGAGGGTAGGGTGAGGGAATGCGAGATTTGTATACGATATTACATCTAATCAGCAAAATCAAATGGTTGAATCCTTACTTTGTTCGGAGCGGGACGGCGTCACCAACGGATGCCTTTTCGGACATGGTTACAAAGAAGGGTCGGTTTGGAACCGACCCCTACATTAATTTTTTTAGAAGCGGGACGGCGTCACTAACGGATGCCTTTTCGGGCATGGTTACAAAGAAGGGCCGGTTTGGAACCG
>JALHEL010000307.1 GCA_022837205.1 Leptolinea sp. | reverse complement strand
AACGAAGAATTTCTTTCTTGCTTCGGTCATTTCTTCAACAGTCAATTTGGAAGCGGGTGCGTTTTGCGTCGTGGTTGAGACATTGTTATCCGGAATTACGGCTTTGCCGTTCAGAGAATTTCTGTTGTTGATGTTACCCATTCATCTTCCCATCGGTCTTGTCGAGGGTGTCATTACCGCTTCCGTTTTAATTTATGTCTTTAAAGTTCGTCCCGAGATTTTACATTTTCTGAAAAAGGAGGAGCAGCCGAATAAAGTACCGCTGCGCCTCATTTTAGCCAGCTTTTCAATTGTAACGATTTTGACCGCCGGCTTTTTCTCTCTTCATGCCTCAACTAACCCCGATGGATTGGAGTGGTCAATCGCTCAAATAACAGATTCTACGGAATTCAACGAAGAGGATTCACTTCCTAATAAAAGTGCGGAAATTCAACATCAACATTCCGTTTTACCTGATTACAATTTCAAGGAAGGTAAAACTTTGGGGAATATAAACGGAACGACCGTAGCCGGATTTTTGGGAAGCGGGTTGGTATTTGTCATCGCCGGCGTAAGCGGTTGGCTCATTTCAAAGCTGAAAAAGCGAAAAAGAGAAAGTAATATCGAATAATATCGGATAAATTTTTTTAAATCTCTTTGGATCAAGATTGAGGAGAACTTATTAATCGTTTTAATGAGAAAAAAAGTGAAATTGTTCGTATCGAACAGTTGGCAAACGGAAACACGGTTATTCATAAATTACATCCCTATGTAAAAAGTGTTGTTTTGGTTTTTTATTTAATCACTGTTCTTTCCATATCACCTTATCAATTTGATCGTCTGGCTCCTTTTATTCTTTTCCCCGCAGTGGCGATCTCTTTGGCGGAAATACCCTTTCGATTTATTTTTCAGCGGATTTTGCCAGTATTTCCTTTTGTAATTTTTGCCGGGCTTTCTAACCTTTGGTTTGATCGAAGAATTGCTTTTTTTATGGATTCGCTGCCGATTACATATGGCGCAGTCTCTTTTATTACCCTAATTCTGAAAACTTTTTTGACCGTGAGTGCCGTATTGATTTTATTGACCACGACACCCATGAAGTCGCTTACCGATTTGTTGAGAAGCATCAAAATACCGGAATTGATTATCACCCAAATCATGTTGAGCTATCGTTATATAACTTTGGTGGTGGACGAAGTATCTGTCATGGAAACCGCTTATTTGTTACGATCTTGCGGGAAGCAGAGAATCGAGTTGAAACACATCGGCAGTTTTATCGGACAAATCCTTCTGCGAAGTTATGATCGAGCCACACGAGTGGCTTTTGCGATGAAATGTCGCGGATATGGCAATATTTCAAATATAAGTTCATCAAATCCTCTCAAATCAGTTGATATTTTAATCGGAATGGGAATGATCGGTTTGATTTTTGGTCTGAGAGTATGGAATATTTCCGGTGTTTTAAGTCGACTCTTTCTTTAATAAAAGGAATTAATGGTTACCATAGAAAATTTATCGGTTGAATATGAAGACGGGACATTCGCTCTCCGAGCGATTAATTTGAAAGTTCACGACGGAGATTCGATTGCGATCCTCGGAGAAAACGGTGCGGGGAAAACAACACTATTTTATACAATGTTAGGGCTTTTAAAAATTTCTGACGGAAAGATTCTTGTGAATGATATTGAATTATCATCTCCGACCCTAAAAGAGATACGTTCTCAGATCGGCTTGGTATTTCAAAATCCGGATGATCAATTATTTATGCCGACCGTTGAAGAGGATATCGCTTTCGGTTTAAGAAATTACGGAAAAAGCGAAGAAGAAATCAATAAAAAAATCCGAGATATAGCCGAAAGATTGGGAATTGTTCATTTGTTAAAAAAGGCTCCCTATAAATTATCCGGTGGCGAAAAAAGGTTGGCTGCCTTGGCTACCGTTTTGGCAATGGAACCGCAGGCGATTCTATTTGATGAACCCTCCTCTTTTCTTGATCCACGTTCAAGAAGAACGGTAATCAATCTGTTAAAAGAAATTCGTGATACCAAAATGATCGCTACGCATGATATCGATTTGGCTTGGGAACTGTGCGATCGCGCCATTATTTTATCCAAGGGAGAAGTGGTCGCCGAAGGTTCCATTGAGGAAATTTTGAAGAATGAAAACCTATTAATGAAATATGGATTTGAGTTAACGACTCGCTCTCAAACCGACAGAAGATTTTGATTTGATTCATAAATTCATTCCACTTTACTCCATTGTTGTCCTTTTTGAACGATTTGCAATGAGTTCCCCAAATAAAGCAAAGTAAAATACAGTTGAAACAATGAACTTATTAACCGGGTAAATGAATGTACGGAATTCGAGACGCACAAAAAGAATTTGATCGGGCCAGAAACCAAGCGATTTGGCAACAAGCACTCGGTTTTCTGCAACGGAAAAATTATAATTTAATCGACTATGATGAAGTCAGAAAACGCTTAGCCAAGACAGTCAACGCGTTACCTGTACAAAAAGATATCCCGATTGATGCGATTGTGGGATCCGTATCCCGAAATAATGATTTCACAAGGACGTTTTTGCCCAAGATGGATTACGATAAAAATCGTTGGGTGAACGTTCGGTTGGCGAATGAATCGATGGAAGGCGTTCCGCCCATTGATGTATATCAAATCGGTGAAGTTTATTTTGTTTTGGATGGACATCATCGTATTTCGGTGATGAAAAGCTATGGGGCGCAATATATTAATGCGAATGTTCGGATCATCAACACCGAAGT
>JALHEL010000306.1 GCA_022837205.1 Leptolinea sp. | reverse complement strand
GCACTGATACGCAGTATTATTCGAAGCGGCATAGAGAGTAAGTTCTTTTACAACATCTCCCGTAGATGCACTATATGGATTGCCATCTGGATCCGTCACTGTGACTTGAATCCGGTCCCTCCAGACTTCAACAGCCGATCCGGAAATAGACGCCGCCGTAGTAAACGTGATCCCGTCGTTGACTGCATCTTTACAACCCTCGCTCACCGGCGTAAATTCAGTTGCGGCTTCGACCGCGAACGTGCCCGCCAGAACACAGACAAAAAGTACCGCTGTCACCAGCCGGAAGATTGATTTTTTTGAGTTCATGTAATTCTCCTTACTTTACCATTCTGCGGTGCACCCGCGGAAGTCATTGAATCATTTTTATCACTGTAATTACCGCTAATCCTACCATATTTCCCAAAGGTCTTCCGAAAATTCAAAATTCTCGACCCTTCCGTTTCCGTTTTCTTCAGTTGCAATTATGACCTTTAATCATTCCTCGCATTAAAAATAATGACACCGGTTTGTAACAAAATAAACGAAATCCGAATCCGCTTGGTTCCAAACGCACTTAAAATCCATAAGAATCAAGCGAATCAAAGTTGATGACCTCCTGCTCAGGAAGCTGATATAAATTTCCTTCATCCGTCGCTCTCACCTGCCAAGCCTGTTCGTGGTTTAAGGTGATAATATTTCCGTCCGACCGTTGATAAGTAACCGTGCCGGTCTGCGGAAATTTTCCGGAAATAAAATAAAGAACCAAATCGGTTTCTATCTTTTCATAATCGATCGAGCGGACTCTGCCCAATTTTGCCAATCCCCGTTCGGAATTCCCGGCATATTGCAATACATACAAATTTTCCGGGATCGCTTTTCCGGCATAGTTTTGCAGAAAAGTTGCATGATCCATACCGGTCACCGACAGCGAACCGTTTGTAAAATTGCGTCCTGCGGTAACGGTATAAAATTCCGGATACAACCCTTTTCGATCCCAGTTTGCTTCCCACAGGTAATTGTCGGGGTTCAATGAAACCAATTGTGCCTCTGCCGGCAAAAAATCCGCCAATCCATTGCGAAGAGCACTCTCACCGGCTTGACGCGGATAAAGAAAGGAACGATTCAGAAGTCCGATGACCGATCGGTTATTTTGAGAATTAAACACAAAGCCGATCGCCAAACCGCTTGCGATCAACAAGCTTATGACCGATTTGAGAGAATTCGATCTGATCCGTCGATATCCTTCGCGAACCAGGCAGATCACTAATGTCCCGATCCCGAAATATTCGAGATAAACGGGTAAATAACCCAAGCCGGGGACAATTTGCCCTTGATAGCGGTCGCTCAAAGCGATCGTCATACCGGGCAGCAGCCAAAAAGATAAACCGATTCCCGCCAGCAGACGCGTCGAAGTATCTTTTTGGTTTTCTTTACCCTTTTTCAGAATCAGTGAGAAAAGAGAAACAATTCCCAACGCCAGCAGCCAATCCGCGGCTTCCGTGTGACATAAAATGTCCCATGCCCGATCAGAAAAAACCTCGGATGCCGGATATACATTCCCCATAATCGGTATGCTGCGGGTGAAAAAATAAAAACTGAAAGGAAGCCCCGCCAGAAGTTGCAGCCCGTAAGTTCTCAGAATTTTCAAAACATCAAAATGAAATGCGATTCCGCTATAAGGAGTCCCTTGAATCAATCGATTGCGGACAATTAATGCCGCAGTCAATGTTCCCGCGAAAAGAATCCCGTAGGGAATGCAGACTTGAACCGTTTTCTTCCGATCCCGTGTCTCCAACCAAGCGATAACGGGAATCATCAAAATAAATGGAAAACAAACCTCATAAGTCATCAATCCGCAAAAGAACGGAATCAACCCGAACCATAGGAATTTCTTCCGGTTTTCCCGCAAATATCTCAACAAAAAATAGGCTGTCAACATCAGTTCAAGCAGAATCACTTGCATCAGCGAATAAAAACCGGTTACCGGATCCTGATAGCCGCGAAATTGAATCAGGATCGGGATCGATAACATCGCAGCCTGGCCCAGACGATCCGAACCGCCGGCATAACGGACCAGCATGCCGAAAATGATCTGATTAATACAAACCGACAGGATGATGATCAGTTTATAGAGCTTCACATTTTCAATATAAAACAGAAAATAATAGTAGCAGGAAAGGAGATTGATCCTGCCTAATTCCAGATATTTCCGCATAAAATTGACCAAATTTTGGATCAAAGGAAGCTGGTCCTGCTTTTCAAACAGGTAAGCCGTGGAATTTACGGCATCATCCCAGTAATATCCGCTATGCATCAGATATCGCAAGGATAATGCTGTCAATATACAGATCAAAATTTCCACTTTCCGGCGTTGAAAAAATGCGATCAGCTTGTCTTCGCTAAGCGAAGCATTGCTTCGCCTCGTTATATCCGGCTTTCCGAATAAAAGCCACAGCAGCAGACTGACACCGAAAAAGAAAAATATCAAAAAGAAAAAGGAAAATTTTTCAAGAGCAGCTTCTCTTAAGGAAAACCATTTAACGGAATCCTTTACCAAAAAGAGGATCTCCCAACCTGCTTCCGCCCATATCGCCACCCAAGCGATTACCCGTTCGATCGATTTTCCGGACAGATAAAAATCCATTCCGGTAATCAAAATCAGCAGAGCAATATAATAAGGCAAAGCCTGCCGGCGAATACTGCCGCTCATCAAACCGATCACGACGGCGATGAATATCAAGAGAAAGAGAATCCGAATAGTTCGTTTTTTCATTTCATTGGT
>JALHEL010000305.1 GCA_022837205.1 Leptolinea sp. | reverse complement strand
ACCCTGACGCTCGGGATGGATCGTGCATCGGTGCGCGCAAAGATTGCATCGGACGTTTCCGTCTTGAAGTTTTTCGTAGAGCATGGCTTCTTTGATCATCGGTCTGCCTCTTTCAACATGTTCCTCACAGCTTCAGGAGCCGTTTTGCGTGTTTCCGCCTTGATATTGAATGAATTCATCACCGGATTCTGTGCCGTCCGGTACGTATACGTTACGGGACAAACCAAGCCGACAAACGCCCCGAAGGGGTTTTTCCGGAAGGGCAGCATCTCCTCAAGTTCTTCAAAAAAATCGTAAACCATGGCGGGAAAATAAATAACGCTTCCCCATTTCATGGCGTTATTGCCGGCCGAGACCTCCGCCATTTTTCTGATTTCAGGTAAACTGAAAAAACGGATTTTTTGAGAAAAAGAAAAACCGAACATTTCTTTCAGGCGCTGTCTGGTTCCGACAAAAGAGTAATTGTTCACACAACCGATAAAAACACGGCCACGGCAGACCCGGACGGCCTCGTCAATGATTTTTTGCGGATGCACGGCGGTTTCCAGACAATGAATCATCGTGACAATGTCAAACTCATTGTCGGAGAAGGGAATGTCTTCAGGATCGGCCAGAATCAGTTCGGCACGTTCACTGTGTTTTTGACGGGCGATTTCCAGATTTGCGCCGGAAGAATCAAGGCCCGTCAGAGAACACCATTTTCCGCGGAACATATCCAGATGGTTGCCGGTGCCGCAACCGATATCCAGAAGACGTTCACCGGCCAGGGGAGTAATCAGATCCAGAACGAGCTCTTTCTGCCTCGAAAAGATGTAATCGTCCCTCGGTGTTTTTAATCTTTCAGCCGGAAATCCGGTTTTCTTTTGATCAAAAAACATGGTCTTGATCCTACCCAGATTTTCACAACGATGTAACGATGTATTGCCGTCTTTTCCAGATGCGGTCCGACAGCCCCCTGCCGCCGGAAATAAAGCCATTATTTTTTAAATATATATTTTTGGAAAATATTTTTCAACCGCCGATTTCCGACATATTCCGGGAACATTTTCGCAGACTGTTTTCCGTGCAGACAATGTCGTGCTGCCGGGGTTTCAACAGAACGGCATCCCAGATCAGCTTTTCCAGTTCGGCATCACTACAATTTTCCCGCAGGGCTTTTTTCAGATCCACTTCCGCTTCATTGAGCAGGCAGGCTCTGAGTTTTCCGTCCGACGTCAGACGCATGCGATTGCAGGTTGAACAGAAATGGTCGCTCACCGGATTGATAAAACCGATTTCTCCCCGTCCACCTTTAATCTTAAATATTTTTGCCGGACCGTCCGATCTGTTTTTTTTGTTTTTGAGCGGTTCCAACGCATAGCGTTGCCTGATGATTTTGATTAACTGCGATCCGGGCATATAATCTTCGCCGTAATCAAGGGTTGTTTTTCCGACCGGCATCAGTTCGATGAATCGAACCTGGAATGGCTGCTCCTGAGCCAACCTTGCAAAATCCAGCGCTTCATCATCGTTGAATCCTTTGATGGCCACCGTGTTGATTTTGATGGGCGAAAAACCGATTTCTTCCGCGCGGGCAATTCCCCGCAAAACATCTTCCAAGCGTCCGCCCCTGGTAATTTGGCCGTATTTGTCCGGGTTGAGCGAATCAAGACTGACATTGATGCGGCGGATGCCGGCGTCAAAAATTCCCTGTGCAAACTGTTCGAGTAATATCCCGTTGGTCGTAAGACTGATATCTTTCAATCCTTCAATTTTATTCAGGTCCGCAACGAAGTCGACAAAGCCGCGCCGGACAAGCGGTTCGCCGCCGGTTAACCGCACCTTGATCAATCCCATTTTCACCGCCAGGGAAATAACGCGGATCATTTCCTCATAACGTAAAATATCCTCATGACCGTGCAGAGCAACGCCTTCCTTGGGACGGCAGTAAATGCACCGCAAATTGCAGCGGTCGGTAATGGAAACGCGCAAATAATTTATCTCTCTACTGTATTTATCGAGCATCATTTTTAATACAATCCTTTTTTCATTGTGTGATAAATAGCATAATTATTTACACAGGGCCATTAAATGTTTCTTGACAGCGCCACTATTCTCCATTAAACAAAAACGACGTATCATCCTGCCTGTTGTTGAAAAATAATCACGTCAGGAAGAGCAAAACAATCCGGAGAGATCATGGAAAAAGTGCCGATTACCAAAGCGGGTTTTGAAAAGCTGAAAAAAGAACTTGAAACACTGAAGAACGTGTCCATTCCTGAAAATGTCCGTGACATCGAAGTGGCGCGCGCGCACGGCGACATTTCAGAGAATGCGGAATATTCTGCCGCCAAAGAAAGACAATCGTTTCTCTACGGCAGGATGCAGGAGTTGGAAAACCAGCTGGCCATGTCCAATGTCATCAGTCTCAAAGGATTGAACACCGCCAAGGTTGTTTTCGGCTGTTATGTCAGCCTGCAGGATATTGATAGCGGCGAAAAAATTAAATATCAACTGCTTGGCCCGTATGAATCCGATATCAGCCGGAATAAGATTTCGGTGACGTCGCCAATCGGCAAAGCCCTCATCGGTAAAAATGTCGGCAGCGAAATCAACGTCAAGACACCCGGCGGCACACGGAATCTCGAAATCACCGATATTTCCGTTGAAGAAGAATAACGTTCCTCATTTATACGCCTGCGGAAGCCGATACCATAGCTTGCTCAATTTCTTCCCGGACAACGCCATCGCTGTTTTTCAAAAACCTCCCAAGCGCCTCCACAGCCTCATTA
>JALHEL010000304.1 GCA_022837205.1 Leptolinea sp. | reverse complement strand
TGTTGATTTTGCAGATTTTTCCGTCTTTTGTCGGGATGGTTGCGATTTATGTGATTCTCCTCCGAATCGGCGGATTGGATACGCTGTGGGGAATGATCCTCATTTATACCGCCGGCAACGTCCCGTATAATACCTGGCTGGTAAAAAGTTATGTCGATTCCGTACCTCGCAGTCTGGATGAAGCCGCCCGAATAGACGGCGCCAGCAACGCACGAACGTATTTTCAGATTATCCTGCCTCTGACCAAACCGATTATAGTGTTCTTGGCAATTTCCAGCTTCACCGGACCTTGGATGGAATATATCTTTTCAAAAATGATTCTGCGGTCGAATGAGAATCAAACACTGGCATTGGGATTGTTCAGTTTTGTGACCGAAAAGAAAAACGAATTTACAACTTTTTGCGCCGGAGCATTGTTGGTTGCGATACCGTTTGTATTCTTTTTTACCCTTACCCAGAAGATGCTCGTCACTTCATTAAGTGCCGGAGCGCTGAAGGAATAAAAACCGTTATCGGGCAGGCAAGGCGGAAAACAATCGTTTTTTTCTTGCCTGCTTTGACGGTCAGTTCCTTTTCAATAAAGTTTCGAAACGTTTTTTAAAATAAAATTTCTGCTCCGTACGGTTCCGGATGGCCGTAAAGTTGGGACGATGCTTCAATAAAATCAGGAATGAAACAGCCAGAAGCGTCAGGAACCAGGAAATATCTCCGTGGGTCAACCATAAGCCGGTAAACGGTAAAAGCGTAAACGCAACCAATGTCCCAATCGCAATATAATGCGAAAGGATGATTCCGATCCAACTGAAAAATAAGTAAGCCGCCACTGTCGCCGGAAAGGAAATTAGGGACGCACCGATAAAAGCCGCGATTCCTTTTCCTCCTCTGAAATGCATCAATATCGGGAAATTATGGCCGGCAACAACCGCAACCGTACCGATCTGCATGCCGGTTTTTCCGGCCAGCCGCATTCCGATCCAGGCGGATAAGGCGCCTTTTCCGATATCCAGAACCATCGTAACCAATCCCGGGAGAAAACCGATGGTCGAAATCGCATTTGCCGTTCCGGCATTATGCGAGCCGTGTTCCCGAATGTCGATCCCTTTCAACATTTTCCCCAGCAGATAAGATGGGGAAATACTCCCCAGCAAATAGGCTGTGATCCCGACCGAAATCAAGCGAAAAAACATTGAAGAATCATTCATTCTTATCGCCCCTGTTTTTAAATCAATCCCGATCCGAAACGATATTTAATAAACAATTATAAAGGCCTGCGTTTTCCCTTTTTCGGATACGCGAATCGAAATCCATCTTAAATATGCATCATTTATGAAAAATGACAATAGTATTCAAAATTCGTCGAACCCTGTCAATTGAAAATTGGCGGCGGATAACTGCCATTTTCGGGATAAGTATAGAAGTAGTCTCGTTGAACGGTGTTTTGGACGATGGCGGGCGGGCATTGTCGAGGATCATCTTTTGGAAATCCGTCCGATTCAAATTTACCTCTAAGCCCGGAAAGAATAACCTGGTTAGTCGTGTCCTTCAGGTTGCCGGAAAAGGTTAAAAAGCGACGTTCAGGTTGTTCCCTTTAGAAAAATCTGAGAATGCCCCCTTTGTCCAATAATCTGCCAATTGAGTGGCCTGATCCAAAACTTTGTTGACGGATACAGTGTATTCCCCAGTCGACGGGTCATCCGGTGGATATTTGTATTTCCGCAAAATACGCTTGACCAAAACCCGCAATTTTGCCTGGACACTTTGCTTATACTGCCAGTCGATTGATGTATTATTTCGAACGCTTTCTGTGAGTTCGTGGGCAATTTGCTTCAAGATTTGGTCTCCGAGCAGGCTTTCAGCGTTGGGGTTATCTGCGAGGGCATCATAAAATGCCAATTCATCCTGCCGGAGGTTTAATTTTTCGCCGCGTTCATCTGCTGCACGGATGTCTTTGGCTAACTGGATCAATTCTTCGATAATTTTGGCAGAATCAATCAGCCCATTTTGATAACGCTTTATCGCTTCTGCCAGCATTTCCGAAAACTTGCGCCCCTGTACCATGTTCATTTGGCCGCGGGTCTTGATCTCATCGGAGAGTAAACGTTTGAGTAACTCAAGCGCCAGATTTTTGCGTTCCATGCCATGGATTTCAGCTAAGAATTCATCCGACAGAATGGAAATATCCGGCTTGCGAATACCGGCAGCATCAAAAACATCCACTATTTCACTCGAAATAATAGCATCATTGATGATCTGCCGGATAGCTGTTTCAATTTCTTCATTTGTGCGTGTTTTGGCAGTTTCATCAAATTTCGAAAAACGAGCTTTAATAGCTTGGAAGAAGGCAAGGTCATCCCGAATTTCAAGTGCTTTCGGATGTGGAACAGCCAAGCC
Source organism: Leptolinea sp. (assembly GCA_022837205.1). Taxonomy (GTDB): domain Bacteria; phylum Chloroflexota; class Anaerolineae; order Anaerolineales; family Anaerolineaceae; genus Flexilinea. The sequence continues at coordinate 384 of JALHEL010000304.1, read as the reverse complement.
AAAAGCTCTTTGTAATTTAATAACATTTTCAATAAATCTTTCTTTTCCGTTACGGACAACTGAACCGCCTTGCTCCTCAGCTAAACCTGCAATGTAATTAGCGGCATCCAGAATGAAATCGAGCTTTGATTTCGCATCCAATTTGATATAGCGACGATAATCAAAATGCCCAAACATATCCACCACAATTTCATAATATTCCAACATCTTGGCGACGGCTTCTTCCTGGTCGAAGGCGATCTGCCCTTTTCCGTGGCTGTCGGCATATACCAGTAATGCATTTTTCAGGTCTTGAGCAATTCCAATATAATCAACTATCAGCCCGCCTTCCTTGTCTCCAAAGACCCGGTTGACGCGGGCGATGGCCTGCATCAGGGTATGCCC
>JALHEL010000303.1 GCA_022837205.1 Leptolinea sp. | reverse complement strand
ACATTCATCCATTTTCGGGTTCGCAAACGATGAGTGACGACGATCACTTTGAACAGTTCATCGCACATAAAACCCAAATAGACCGTCTCAATCGGCAGGTGAAAACCGAAGGCTAAAACAACGCTGACCGGTATTCCGATGAGCCAAATAGAGCCGGCGTCCACCGCCAAGCAAAATCTGACATCTCCCCCCGCCCGCAAAACACCGATAAAAATCGTATAAGTAATCGCCCGAAAACCCAGCGATGCGGTTAGTATCGTCAGAATGATTCTTGCGCTTGCATAAGATTCCGCGGAGAGGTTGTAGAGGTTCAGAATTGGATCTCTCAGGAAAAATACGACGACTCCGGTCAGGAACCCGATGATCATCATGAAAAATGCGGTAAAGATTCCGTACTCGTAGGCTTTTTCCTGTTCGTTTCTCCCCATGAGATTTCCGACTAAAATACCGCAGGCATCGCCGAAAGAATAAATCAGCGTAAACATCAAAGTGTCCACGGGACTGACTGCGGAGACAGCGGCAATGGCGGTCGTCGAAATTTTGGCATAAATTGCCGAATAGATGTTCGTCCCGAGCCCCCAAAGCGTTTCGTTAATCAATACGGGAAGTACATTCTTGGCTGTTTTAATAATCAGGTTCCTGTCAAAATCAAATAAAGTATTAAATGTTGCAGCGACCGGAGACTTTGATTTATAGGTGAAGAAAAGCAACAATGCGGTTTCCGATATTTTTGCGATTAAAGTCGCGTAAGCCGCTCCGGCAATGCCCATTTTGGGGAACCCCCAATTTCCATAAATGAGAAAGTAATTTAATATAAGCTTAATCGCCAATGATAAAGCGATAGCGATCATCGGTAATTTTGTATCACCGATAGCCCGATGAGCACTCGCATAGATTAATGCGATGGGGTGAAGCAAAAAAATCAGCGAAAAAGTGGACAGGTATAACGATCCGGCCCGGATGACTTGAGGATCTTTGGAATAGAATCCCAGGATTTTCTCCGGGAAAAAGGCGGTTAAGATCGAAAACAAAACGCCGAGTCCGGAACCAACGATGATTTCAAGCCCCATAATACGATGAATGTTCTTTGAGTCGTGAATGCCCCAATATTGAGTCGCCAGAATTGAAGCACCGGAGACCAAACCGAAAATCACGATATGGAATAAACGCATATAAAACTGCGTACAGATGTTTACGGCTGCCAGAGAAACATCTCCCAATGCTCCGACCATGACGTTGTCCACCAGGGTCACGGAAGAAGATAACAGGTATTGGAGAATCAACGGTACCGCCAGTTTCAGGATCTGCCGAAAATAAATTCTGTCCGGTTTTTTGATTTTTATCATGACCTCACTGACTGCGCGGATTGAAACTTCCGAGCATTTTGCAAAAAGAAACTGAGCTGATAAATTTGACCTTTGCCGGCGCAGCTCAGTTCCTTATAAAATTGTAAGTTATTTCAAACTATTTTAATCGATCTTTCCCCCGATTTATATTCCCGCATCCAGCGTGGGAATCGCTACGGGAACCGTTGTCGGTATTTCCGTAGGGGATGAGATCGGTGCTGCCGTCGGAATTATTTCTTCCTCCGGAACAGCGGTCTCTTCCTCTTCATTTAAGAAATTATCGACGACTTCCGTTTCCACCTCCGGTCCTGTATTTATGGAAGAATTGATTAAATCAAGGATCTGAGATTCATCCAATACTCTGAAGCCCGAAGAATCATTGATCGTCATGGTGCCTTTTTCTTCGTCGATTGTAGCGGAAAAAATCAATCCTCCGGCCGAATTCAATGAGACACCGTTTGCCTGTTTACTGAAGGCAAGCTTGAAGAGTTCCGTCATCTCTCCTTCAATCACCATATCCAACGCCAGCGAATTACTCGGTTTATCACAGATCAGTTTGAACTGCGATTGCTGATCGGTTGTATAGAATGTGCCGAGAATTTCATGTGCATCGTCATCAAATTCCATCAGGAGTTCGGCATCGGCGAATACAAGATCCAAACTGTTTTTGACCGGATCGGATTCGATCCAAGCGACCGGAGTGCCGTTAAGCGCCAAAGCGATCAGATTTTTCAGCGGGTTCAATTCCAATTCAATTTCAATGGTTTGTTCCGGTGAGCTGACCGTGCCGTTGATTCTGTATGCTTTTTTATCAAAAGCCAGTTCCACTTCGCTTTCGGAGGAAGGAATCTCTATCAGAATCGTTTCTCTCGGCTTGAAACGCAGTGAAAAAATGGAATCCGTATCCGAATCCAAGGATATCTCTCGATTACTGATCTCCAGATAATAGGTTTTACTGCTTTGGTCCGCCATATCAGTTCCGGAGATTATCAATTGATTGGGATTGGTCGGATTAACGGACAGGTCAATCTCGGTCAAGGGTGTTCCGTCTAAGCCGAAGAGAGAAATGTGGTTTCCTTTCACCGTGCCTTTGGCTGACATTTGGATTTCGAAACTATCGGGTCCGGTTATCAAAAAGCCCGAATTCTTTGAAAAGGATGATTTATTGTGATTCGGTTTGTTTTGATCGGCATAAGCTTTTGCGATCAATTGCTGCAAATAATCCTCTTGGGCGAAGTTTGAAATCTGTTCCCGCCCTTTCGTGATCATAAAATTTTGGATATTCTCAAAGTACGGCGTTTCCCAAAAACCGAACAGTTTGGACATATCCAAAACAGCTTTCAGTCCGTCATAAACGGCTTCGGCATTAAAACTTTGGATCAGGTTAGTGACACCTCCTAAGATGCTGCTGACATCTTCTTCTGAAAAAAATG
>JALHEL010000302.1 GCA_022837205.1 Leptolinea sp. | reverse complement strand
GCGATATATAATATCGCCGAGACTTGCGTCGATCCATTATCGATTCGAGAACTTTTTGAATTAACCGCAACCGATATCGAAGATTTTACCGAAAGAATTTTCGGGCGACCGCTTACTTACGGCGCCATTACCGGATCACACTCTTTTAAGACCGGAATTGGTAAGTTATATCGGAGTTTGAAGCCGGATAACATCCTCTCAACACACGGAGCCGCCGGGGCTAATCATCTGGTATTTTATGCTTTGACGGAACCCGGAGATCATGTGATTTCGGTCATGCCCACTTATCAGCAACTTTATTCAATCCCCGAATCATTTGGCGCAGAAGTTCAAATTCTGAAACTTCGGCGAGAAAATAATTACCTTCCGGACCTGGCTGAATTGAAAGAGATGATTCGTCCCGATACCAAACTGATTTGCTTGAACAATCCAAACAATCCTACCGGTGCGTTGATTCCGAATGAAATGTTGCGGGAGGTAGTTGAAATGGCTGAAAATGTCGGGGCTTATGTGTTGTGTGATGAGGTATACCGCGGATTAAATCAGAACGATGAGTATACCGAATCTGTTGCGGATTTGTATGAACGGGGGATCAGTGCCGGCAGTATGTCTAAAATTTTCTCATTGTCCGGCTTGCGTTTAGGATGGATCGCAACCCATAATCAGGAAGTCATAAAAGCCTGTTTTTCTCATCGGGATTACAGTTTGATCAGCTGCGGAATCCTTGACGAGGCGGTGGCTTCGGAAGCTCTGAAGAACGGAAGCGCGGTTTTCAATCGCAATTTGACTCGGATTCGCGAAAATCTTGCGATATTGGACAGTTGGATCAGGGAACAGGCTCATGTCAGTTATGTCAAACCGCAAGCCGGGACGACTGCATTGATTCATTATAATTTTGACATACTGTCATACGACTTTTGTAAACAATTGTTGGATAAAACCGGTGTGTTTTTAACCCCGGGAGCCTGCTTTGATGAGGAGTATTGTTTTCGTATCGGCTATGCCTGCGCTACCCAAACGTTAAAAGACGGTCTACAAAAGCTGACGGAATTTACCGGCGGATTATCGGAAAACAGTGCTATTTCATAGCCGTCATTCTTTTTTGATTTGCAGATATTCTTTGATGGAATTCGGGCGGAGCAGCGTGATGATGCCTATGAAAATCAATCCGGCCAAACCGCAACTATAAAATGCCACTCGCGGATTGAAACGTTCGGCGAAAAACCCCGCATAAAGATTTCCCAGCGGGGTGGTTCCGTTCAAAAATAAACTGTAAATGCTCATCACCCGCCCCCGATAGCGATTCTCGGTATTAATTTGCAGTGTCGAATTTACATTAGAGAGGGTCAGGATATAACAAAATCCGTTGAGAATATGAAAAATCCCGGCGGTAAACAGGTTATTTACGGTGCCGCAAAGAAAAGTGAAAATTCCGCAAAGAATCGAAACCGTATAAAGGATTTTACGGCTGGGTCCCCTGCGGCTGGCTGTGGCAAAGAGAAGTGCGCCAAAAAATGCTCCGATCCCCATAAAGGACATCAAATAACCGAAAGTGGTCTCATTTCCATTGAGGACATATTTCGCGAAAGCCGAGTTCAGCACATTAAAATTCGGGATAAACGTCGCAACAATCAGCAAAATGATTAAACTCAAAGATAAAACTGAGCTGTTCTTTATATAGATCAAACCATCTTTGATGTTTTCGATGATATTCTTACCGATCGGATTTTCAACTTGTTCCGGATGTGTTTTAATAAAAAACAGGCTGACCAAGACAAAAAGAAAACTGATGGAATTAATCAGAAAGCAGGAGGATGCGCCGAATTTCGTCATGATAATGCCGGCGATGGAAGGACCGATGACTCTGGCGGCATTAAATGCCATGGAATTCAAAGCCACCGCATTCGGCAGATCTTCTTTTTGCTCGACAAGCTCATAAATGAATGATTGTCTGCAGGGGGAATCAAAGGCGTTGAAAATCCCGTAAATGAAAGATAAAACAATCATCAACCCAAAGTTTAACCAGTCGAGATAAATCATAATCACAAAAGATAAAGAGACTAAGAGGAACCCGACCTGGGTGATGATTAAAACTCTTTTTTTATTGACTCGGTCCAAAATCGCGCCGGAGAATAGCGATAGTAACAAGGTCGGGATGAACTGGCTTGCTGAAACCAGACTGACGAGAAACGGATTATTGGTGGTGGTTAATGCCAGCCACGGCAGTGCGATATTCTGCATCCAAGTGCCGATATTGGATATGCACATGCCTACCCAATAGAGCCTGAAATTCGGATAGCCCAATGAATAAAAAGGATTATTGTATTTTTTTATTGAATTTTCCATCTTCCTAGTCTCTTCTTCGTTGGGTCGAAGAAGATTTCACGTGCCGCTTATAAAATTCAAGATAGAAATCGGTAGGCTTGCACAACCGGAAATTGATGGAGATTGAAACTGATTCAAGTCGATTTTGGGATAAAACTTACAAGTTTCCCCTACCGTTAGCGATGATTATAAATCCGGAAATTCTTGGAGAACAAGAAATTATTCTATTTTTATTATTCGGTTTTATCGAAGATTAACCACTTTTTCGATGATATGATGAGATAAGTTTCGGCGATTGAACCGAGTCCGATTTATGGTTTGCATATCCGAACAAACAGGGTTCGGGTACTTGAGATTATCGAACGGTGAATTGGAAAATGAGAAGGATCTCTTGGCAAACCCGGAAGTGGGTAGGCAAGAGGTCTTCTTGAGGTCCTTTCAGAAAAATCTGATTGTTTGGTAAATGAGAAG
>JALHEL010000301.1 GCA_022837205.1 Leptolinea sp. | reverse complement strand
GACGTCGTCCAAGCTCATCGAGGGACGATTACCGTCGAAAGCGAGAAAGGTGTTGGCAGCACTTTCACCATTCACCTTCCGCTCAAGAACATTTCGCCCGAAAAATAGTATGAACCGGACAGGTCTTTCAATCCGACAACAGCTCATTTCCATGGCTGACGATCATTATAAAATCTTCAGTTGCAAGCTTATCCCGAATATTCCGCCGGAACGAATTCTAGGAGTCCGTCTCCCCGATTTACGAAAGCTTGCGCAGCGGATTGCCGGCGAAGATCCCGAAAGTTTTTTTGCCGATGCCGGCGATGAAACTTTTGAAGAAAAAATGCTGCAGGGAATGGTGATATGCTATTTCGACGGTCCTTTCAACGAGAAATTGGCTTTGGTTGAGAAATTTATCTATAAAATAGACAATTGGTCTATTTGCGACAGTTTTTGTGCCGGCTTGAAACTTCCGTTGAAATATCCCGGAGAAATGTGGGATTTTATTACTCCTTATTTACAGGATCAAAGAGAATATTTCATCCGTTTCGGATCGGTCATGCTGCTTTCCTATTATGTCGATGAGGCTCACTTGCACACTGCTTTATCTCTGCTTGATCAAGTTAGAAGCCGAGACTACTACGCGCGAACGGGAGTAGCCTGGGCGATTTCCGAATATTTTTCGCATTTTCCCGAAGAGACCAGGCGCTACCTTCATGAGAGCTCCCTGGATGACCAGACCTTTAATAAGGTTCTTCAGAAAATCATCGAATCTCGCTTTACGGATGCCAAAATGCGTGAGGAAATTCATGCTCTGCAACGATAATACAGCTTTAATAAGCCAAATTTCTGCTTAACTCCCACCTTAAGATAAAAATAATGTTCTTCTTCAATAAAAATTAATGTTCTATTAATATTTTCGTAGTAGGCTTAATAATGATCAAATTAAGGGAAAATGTCTTATTTAACAAAAAAGAAATATGAAAGGGTAAAAAAAATATGAAAAGCACAACTAGAAACACTATTTTGTCGATTCTTCTTACATTGCTGATAGTTTTCAGTGCTTTTTCTCCGGTTCTTGCTCAAAGTCAAACCGCTGAGCAAACGATCAGCGAAACTAGCACTTCGTTCAGCAAATTGTATGAAGAAGTCAATCCCTCCGTTGTCTATATTTCCGTAGCCATTCAGGGAGGGTCTTCCAACACCCAACAATTCCAAGGATTGCCGGACGATCTGGAAGAATTGCTTCCGTTTCTGAAGCAATTCTATGGTCCGCAGGGACAAAACAATCAGGATCAGGAATCGGAACCGAATCAGAATCAGAATCAGAACCAGAACCAGAATCAGAATCAGAATATTACTTATGGATCAGGAACCGGTTTCGTCTGGGATACGGAAGGACACGTTGTCACGAATAATCATGTCATCGAAGACGCAACTGATATCACCGTCACTTATTATGACGGAATCGAACGGAAAGCGACGGTAATCGGCGCCGATCCGGACAGTGATTTAGCGGTTCTGTCGGTGGAAGATTACAGAAAAGATATCGCTCCCGTGAAAATGGGCGATTCGGACACCGTAAAGCCGGGCGATTATGTTGCGGCAATCGGTAATCCGTTCGGAAATGCCGGAACCATTACCATGGGAATCGTATCGGCTCTCGGTCGCAATTTCCCGATTGACGACGGGTCATCGAGCAGCGGCGGACATTATACCATTCCGGACATGATTCAAACGGATGCTGCAATCAACCCCGGTAACTCAGGCGGCGTTCTGATTAACCTCAACGGCGAAGTCATCGGAGTAGTTAACTCATTTGTTTCAGCCACTTATTCATCTGCGGGAATCGGATATGCCATTCCGTCGAACTTAGCGGTACGTGTCGTTCCGAAACTAATCAGCGACGGAAAATACGAACATGCATGGATCGGCATCAGCGGTATCGCGTTGAATCCTGACATCAATGCGAAACTGGAATTGGATCGCGATCAGCGGGGCGCTTTGGTTGAAACCGTTCAATCCGGCAGCCCGGCCGATAAAGCCGGAATCAAAGCCAGTGATGAAACGGTTACTATCAACGGCTCTGAAATTACGATCGGTGGAGATATCATTACCAAGATCAACGACCGAGAGGTAAAAAGCATGGATGATATTATTTCATACCTGGCTTTCCATACTGAGGTCGGAGATAAAGTCACACTGCATATTCTGCGAGATGGAAAAGAACAGGATATCGAATTGACATTAGCTGCCCGTCCGTCTGTCGAAGAACGCACCGGCGTGAAAGCAAATGAGAATACTATTAGAGAGCAGGTCGGTGAAGCTTGGATCGGAACTTATGTCAAAGATATATCTGCCAACGATATCAAAAAACTGGAGCTGCCGGAAGGAACCACCGGTGCTTTAATCACTCAGGTTACCAAAGACAGCCCGGCGGATGATGCGAACCTGCAGGAAAACGATATCATCCAGAAAATCGATGATACCGAAATTAAATCGGTGGATGATCTGAAAGCCGAACTTTCGAAATATATGCCCGGCGAACGAGTGACATTGACGATTCTGCGCGACGGTAAAACCAAAGAAGTGCGCTTGACGCTCGGTACAACCAAGAATAAATAATCGCAAAGAGATTCAGAAAGATCCGCTTTCTGAATCAAACGATCAAAAACAAGACTGACGAAATCTGTCAGTCTTGTTTTTTTAACATCGAATCGCAGTTCAAAAGGGACGGTTCAAAAAAGGATTAATGGAACCTGCATTTCATCTTCCGTCAAGCCGGCATGATGCCCTTTAAATTCCTTCGGAGGCTTTGCCCCGG
>JALHEL010000300.1 GCA_022837205.1 Leptolinea sp. | reverse complement strand
GCTGACGGCTATAAAGAAGAGGACATCATCCCCATCGCGACCAGCCAGGCGCAAAAATGGTATGAAAATGCCACTCCCGCTGAACTGAAAGAATTAGAAGAGAAAGATGTCACCAAACATGCCAAACCGAAGGGTCCTTCCGGTGCGCGCCTCATGGAAAAAGACGTGATTGTCCGATATCAACCCGAGCAAAAACAATGGGAAGTCATTTCCGATGGCGCACTGCAGGCGGATAGTCTGCATCATACCAAAAAGGAAGCCGTCATCCGTGCCCGAGAAATCGCCGGAAAGCGTGGCACTCGTGTGATTGAGAAAAAGAAATCCGAAAGCTGAAAGCAGCCGGAAAATAAATTCTTTTTTCGCCGTAGGAACCGGCAGGCTGTCGATTGACAGCCTGCCGGTTCAAGTAGTTTTGTCGGATAAGAAAATGATTTATTCTTTTTATGAATAAATCATTTTTTTAGAATGATTCTCACCGGTAAAATCGATCCGTTATTGAAAGTTATTTGAAGTGGTATAATTCGCCCGCGAATGGAATATTTAAGATTTTATTTTATATCGCCTCTTCGGAAATCAGGTAATTTTATTCCCCAATTTGATATTTGCTCAATCGATAAAGATTAATAAAAAAAGGAAAATATGGCACTGGCTGTTATCTTATTTGTACTTACATACATTCTTCTTTTGGCGCTTCCGAAATATCGAGCTTATGTAGCATTGGTTTCCGCCATTCTTTTCATCGGCACTGGCATCATCTCCCCGGTGAAAGCTGTCGAAGGCATTGATTGGAATGTGCTCATGATGATTACCGGTACGATGGGTACGGTTTATCTTTTTTGCCAATCCCGAATGCCCGAAAAAATGGCGGATGTTATTTTAGAGAGAATGCCGGATGTCAAATGGGTCATTGTCAGTTTGGCCTTATTCGCCGGAATTATTTCCGCCTTCGTGGATAATGTTGCCACCGTTTTGATGGTTGCTCCGATCGCATTGACCGTTGCAAAACGACTGAAAATTTCACCGATTCCGATCATCATCGCAATTGCGGTTTCTTCAAACCTTCAAGGGGCGGCGACTCTCGTCGGGGATACCACGGCGATTATGATGGGCAGTCAAGCCGGTATGGATTTTATTGATTTCTTCTTCTTCCATGGTCGACCCAGCATGTTTTGGTTTACCGAAGTCGGAGCGATCGTCTCCGGATTCATCTTGCTTTGGCAATTTCGGGATAAAAACGAAAAAGTCACCGATGTGTTGAATACCGAAGTGAATGATTATGTGCCTTCGATTTTGTTATTTGGGACGGTGTTATTGCTGATTGTCGCCTCATTCATAAATCCCAAGCCGAAAATAACCAACGGCTTAATTTGTATAAGCATTATGTTGATCGGTATCGTTTTCGAAGGAATTAAAAATCATGGATTAATTGATTCTTTCCGAGAAACTTTCGGATCGATTGATTTTTTCACATTACTACTTTTGGCAAGCCTCTTTATGGTGATTGCGGGTATTAAGGAAGCCGGCGTAATCGACAGTTTGGCGGCACTTTTTGTCAGGTTATCCGGAAACAGCCTGATTCTTATCTATTCTCTGATTTTATGGGGCTCGGTGTTGATATCCGCGTTCATCGATAACATCCCTTATGTCGCAACAATGCTCCCTGTCGTAGCCGGGATTGCTTCTTATATGCAAATAGATCCCACTCTTCTCTATTTCGGACTTCTTTCCGGCGCCACGCTGGGCGGTAATTTAACACCCATCGGCGCATCTGCGAATATAACCGGAATCGGGATTCTGCGAAAAAACGGCTATGAACCGTCCACCCAAGATTTTATGAAAATCAGTGTTCCTTTTACTTTATCGGCAGTCACATCAGCTTATATCCTGATTTGGGTTTTCTGGAGCTGATATATCGGGTAGGTTCCCTTCACCTTCGCTGAAAAATCAATTTCTATGGAGATGTTTTGCCTGCTCTGTTTTTTCCCGAAAGATTTTTAAGGAAATAGAAATCGCAAAAAGATTCTTCATCCGTTATTTTTTTGCTTATCGAACAGGTTGTTTTGATTCGTTGAAAAATTCATCGCAGGAAGAATGATATACTTTGGCATGACAATTTCAAACGGATCTTTCAAGAAATTGAAGGAGTATTTCGGCGGTGGCATAAAGAATACGATCTTTCAATAAATTACAGAAATCGTTTTTATGAAAAATATCTTCAAAAAAATCACCGGATTCCGCTTCTCTGAAGCATATACACCGTGGCTCATTCTCGTAGCCTGTATCCTGGCTTACGGTTTGATGATTCCATGGATCGGTTTCTACTGGGATGATCTCCCCTTTACCTGGATCTACCATACGTTCGGCTCCGCGGGACTTGCAAAGTATTTCGCAACCAAACGACCGGCTTTAGGTCAGATCTACCAGGTAACAATGCCGATAATCGGGACAACTCCTTGGAAATGGCAGGTTTTCGGTCTTTTTTGGAGATGGATCAGTGCTGTGATTCTCTGGGCATTTCTGCGATCGGTCTGGCCGAATAAACGTTTTTTGGCGATTTGCACCGCATTTCTTTTTGCGGTCTACCCGGGTTTTGATCAAACTTATATCCCGATCGCTTTTTCTCATTATTTTCTGACGGAAAGTTTGTTCTTTTTATCTCTTTGGCTTACCGTTCTTGCCACGCGTTTGTATTTGAAAAATGGACGAGACTCCCATTTCTTTGTTTTTCTCGGATTGAGTTTAATCCTATCTGTGATTAACCTCATTACCACCGAATATTTTTTCCTTTTGGAATTGGTACGTCCTTTCTTCAT